>DMPD01000366.1:0-1272 GCA_003456125.1 Cyanobacteria bacterium UBA8156
GGGGGATCAACCGCCTGTTGCACCTGCAAATTTCTTGGCTGGGGCAACCGGGGACGGCGATGGCGGTGGTGGTGGTGGTCAGTGTATGGCAGCAGTTGGGGTTTAATACGTTGGTGTTTGTGGCAGGGTTGCAGGCGATTCCGCCCTCGCGTTACGAAGCGGCGGCGCTGGATGGGGCGGGGTCTTGGCAACAGTTTCGGTGGGTGACGTGGCCCGGTTTGCGACCGACGACGGCTTTTGCGGCGGTTTCGACGGTCATTTTTACCCTGCGCAGTTTTGAACAGGTGTATGTGCTGACGGGGGGCGGTCCCCTCAACCGCACCAACTTGCTGGTGTACTACACCTACGAACAGGCCTTTGGGTTGTTTGATTTTGGCTATGGGGCGGCGGCGGCGATGGTGTTGTTGGCGATCGCCGGGGGGGTGACCCTGGGGCTGCGACGGTGGTGGCTGGGGGCCGATTAGGCTAGACTACCCTATGAGTTTTATCAACATCGGCCCATGAAGGCGCGGATTGTGGTCTGCGGTCTGGATCGCATCGGCAGCAAAATTTTGGCCCTGCTGAAGCAGCAGGGAACCGATGTGGTGGGGGTGCACGACAGTGCGGTTTTTGGTCTGGACAGCGAAATCATTGTGGGGGACCCCCGCTCGGCCCCGACGTTGCTGCGGGCGGGGATTCGGGATGCCCACACCCTGGTGTTGTCGGGGGCGGACGATCGCCTGAATCTGGAAATTTTGTTGCAGGCCCGGGCGATCAATCCCTACATCCGGATTGTGAACCGGTTGGCCAATACGCGGTTGGGGGAGCGCCTGGATTTGACCTTGCCCAACCACGTTTCCTTGAGTGTGGCTTCTTTGGCCGCACCGGTGTTTGGGTTTACGGCTTTGGGTTCCGAGGCGATCGGGCAACTCAAGTTGTTTGAGCGGACGTGGCCCATTCGGACGGAGACCATTACGGAGTACCATCCCTGGCGAGATTTGACTCTGGCGGATCTCTGGGACGATCGCCACCGCATGTTGATTTACTACCTGCCGGCCAAGCCGTTTTCGTTTGAGGAGGAGGGCATTCCCCCCACCTCGGACAACCCGTTGGACAATCCGTTGGATTTGGTGTCGGCGGTGGTGCATGGCCATCGGCTCCAGGTGGGCGATCGGCTGTTGGTGGGTACCCGACCGGAGCGGGCGGAGTCCCGGTTGACTTGGGGGCAGCGCCTGCGCAATGTGGCGGTCAGTGTGGGGCAGTTTCGGGTTTTCGGCAGTTCGATGTCGGTGG
>DMPD01000366.1:1571-4629 GCA_003456125.1 Cyanobacteria bacterium UBA8156
GTGGGGCAGTTTCGGGTTTACGGCAGTTCGATGTCGGTGGTGGCTTTGGTGTTGGTGGGCACCATTGCCCTGGCCACGGCGCTGTACACGACCCTGCAACCCAATGTGGCGGCAGTGGATGCCCTGTATTTTGCGGTGGGCATGATTACGGGGGCCGGCGGCAACGAGAAGGTGGTGGAAAATTCCCCCGCGACCCTCAAGCTGTTTACGGCGGTGACGATGGTGGTGGGGACGGCCATCATTGGCATTTGGTACGCCCTGCTGACGGATTTTATTTTGGGCACTCGCCTCCGGCAGTTTTTGGATGCCACCCGGATTCCGACGGAAAACCACTACGTGATCTGTGGATTGGGCAACCTGGGGTTGGAGGTAGCGGCCCGGCTGCGGGAGTTTGGCTGTGAGGTGGTGGCGATCGAGCAGGATGCCAACGGTCGGTTTTTGGGGGAAGCCCGGACGTTGGGGGTACCGGTGACGCTGGGGGATGCCAGCTCCGCCCGTGTTTTGCAGGCAACCAATTTGGCGGGGGCAGCAGGGATTTTGGCGGTGACCAACGACGACATGGCCAACCTGGAAATTGCCCTGACGGCGAAGGGGGTGGCCCCCGAGGTGCGCACGGTGTTGCGGTACGAAGACAGCCGCTTTGCCCAAAAGGCAGAACAGGTGTTTGGGTTTCAAAATGTGCTGAGTCCGACGGATTTGGTGGCACCCTCCTTTGCCGCAGCGGCTTTGGGGGGGCGGGTGCTGGGCAACGGGGCGATCGGCAACGATTTGTGGGTGGCGCTTTCTTTGGCGCTGCCGTCGGATCACGTGTTTTGCGGGCAGGCGGTGCAGGATGTGGCGATGTTGGTGGATTTTGTCCCCCTTTACCTGGAAAAACCGGGGGGGAAAACGCTCCACGGCTGGGATTTGCTGCGGGCACTGGTCACGCCGGGGGATACTTTGCACTTGATTGTGCCAGCGGCGCGGCTGGATGAGTTGTGGCGCGTGGTGCCCGCCGCCTTGGCAGGTTGAATTGGGCTAGATTTCGTAGGGGTTGCGGGGTTGGGGGATGGGCACGAGGGTTTGGGCGGCGATCGCCAGTTGGCGCTTGCCTCGGATTTCGGTGACGGTGGCGGCACCTTCCACCCGCAACCAGCGATCGCTGGGGTAGTCTTCGCTATTGCCGGTGTAGCGGATGGGCAGGCTGACGGGGTACACATCGGCGGCGCAACAGGTGATCACAAACCGCACCAACCGAAAGTAACCGGGGGGCAAGTCGGGCGATCGCACCACAAACCCTTCGATGCGGGCTTTTTGACCCCTGTAGGCTTCCGGTTCGGGATAGACATCCAGCGTGCGCACCCAGTCCAGCAACGTCCGGTCTTCGGGGCGCGCGTTGGCCCGGAAAGCCGCCGGTCGCAGGGACGAAAAGTCCGCCACACCACGGTCGATCGCAATTTGGCTGGTGAAAGGGCGGGGGGTAACGATCAGACCCAGGACGGCGGACACCAGCAACAGGGTGCTGCTCCAGCCGGGGGCTAGAGCGTTTTGATGGCCCGTGCGCAGGGGCGGCTTCCGCCAGTGTTCGTAAAATTGCCAGCCCCCCATCCCCAGCAAAATCGGCCCAGCCACGACTACCAAAGGAATGTAATTGGGGTGCAGCAATAGGAAAATTTCTTGAGTGAGCCACAATTTCCAGAGGGTAACCCCCCACAACCCAACGGACAGAGCATCCAAAAACGGAATCCAATTGCGGGTTTTGGTCGGCATATTTAGGTGGAAAAGTAGGTTTGCCGTCGGTGGGTGGCTTCCTGCAACCAGGCTTCCAGGTCATCCCAGCGCTCCTGCTCGATCGCCGCAGTCGCCCATTGCAACCGTGCGGCATTTTCCTGGAGGGTTGCCAACACCGCTTCGCGATTGTACTGGGCCATCAACCGGCCCAGTTGGGGGTTGCCGCCCCCCACCCGCGTGGTATCGAAAAAACCGGAGCTGGCCAAGGAGACAGCTTCGGGGGTGGGAGGTACCAACGCACTGGCACTCACAAAGACCGGCCCATGGCTGATGCGGGCCACAGCGCGATCGTGGACAGCCGGTGGCATTTCCTGTACCTTGGCCCCCAAGGTACTCCAAAGTTCCCGCAGCAGAGCAACCGCAGTGGGATCGGTGTCGGACAGGGGCGTCAAGACCCAGGGGCGATCGCGAAACAGATTGGGGACGGCGGCCGCCAGTCCGTGGCCGCTGTTGCCGGCCATGGGGTGGCCCCCCACAAACCGGGGATGCCAATCCCGTGCCGCTTCGCAGATAAAGCCTTTGACGGAGGCGACATCGGTGACCACGGTGGCGGGGGAGAGATGGGGGGCGATCGCCTGCAACGTTGGCAACACGGTGTCAATTGGGACGCACAACACTACCACCTCGGCGCGATCGCTACCGGGGATGGCTTGCCAATCGGCATGGGCCACGCAGGCGACCCCTTGGGCCACCGCCTGCCGACAGGTTTCGGAACGGCGACTGGTGCCCCACACGTAGTGATGGCGGGCCACCAAGTCATAGCCGAGGGAGCCGCCAATTAGCCCCAATCCCAGCAGACCAATGTTCACTTAGAACCGGTTGAGGTCGAGCCCGGCTTCTCGCGCAAACGTATCCAAACCTTTCTTTTGCAAGGTTTTCAGGGCTTTGGTGGAAATTTTGAGGGTGACAAACCGCTTGCCTTGCTCCCACCACAACCGCCGTTCCTGCAAGTTAACGTGTTGCAACCGTTTGTTGCGTTTGTGGGAAAACGAAATGCTCACGGCATTGTTGGCTTTTTTACCAGTGAGTTGACAGCGACGGCTCATGGCGGCTCCTTTTTGAGTCAGAATTTTTATTTTACTACAGGCACTCGGTCAATCGCCAGTCCGATAGCCAAACGTGAGTTCCACCCGACGGTTGAAAGCGGGATCGGCCTGCGCGGGTTGCGCCGCCCCCCGGTGGCCAATTTGCAACCGATGGCGATCGCTCAAGTTTTGCCGCAGGAAGGAAACCACCGCCCAGGCCCGCTGTTCCGACAGGCTTTGGTTGTGGGCCTGGGCCCCCGCAT
>DMPD01000005.1 GCA_003456125.1 Cyanobacteria bacterium UBA8156
CCTGCAGTTCCCCGGCATCCACCTCAAAGGCCCAAGCCTCCGCCCCAATCAGCCCCCGCCACCCGGCTGGCGTGGCCTCCCAGCCCAACCGCCAGCCCCTACCCTGCCACAACAACGGTCAGCCTGCCCGCCGATACCGCAACACTTCCCGGGTCACTTCAAAGGTCGATCGCCCGTCGGGGTTCACCACCACCGGCGCTACTCGCCCCGGTACCGCCACCAAATTGGCATCCAGATTGCTCCGGAACGGCCGCACCGGTCGTGTCACCGGCGACAGCAACCCCGTCAACAACTCGTCGGGGTATGCCACCTGCATCGCGGGAGTCGGCAACCCGCTCACATTAAAGAAATCCCGATTCAATTCCTCGGCATTGCGCAGAAATCGCACTGCGGTATTTTGCCGTTGGGCATCCGGCTCCACCCGGGTGTAGAAATCAAACACCGGGCCCCCCGCATCGATTTGACCGTCGCGATTGGCATCTTCCCCGACCACCGTTCGCAGGGTGCCGTAGGCCTCCGGCACATCCGGAACCACCACGCTCACCGCCGCTTGCTCTTCCAAGCCAACAAACTCGGTGTAGCCCAAGAAATTGTTTTGTGGATCGAACAACCGCACCGCCAGGCGATCGCCCGGGTTCAGCCCCCGAATGAACGTGGCCCGACCGTCGATGGGATAACGAAAATCGCCGACAAACTGTTCCGGCAGCAGTCGCCCAGACCGCTGACCTTGCCACGACACCCGTGCAATGATGAAGGGCAACAACGGCCGCTTTTGGCGAACGGCGAGGCTAAAGTGACCGCGATGCACACTTTGCGGACCCCGCCGAATGGGGAATCGCCGCCCCGGATACAACCGCGCATACACCTGTTGAATCCGCTCTAGCTTGCGATCGTCCTGCTGAAATCCCTTGAACGCCCACCCCTGCAAGGTGCGCTCAAATTCCTCGGCCCGCAGGGGGCGAATGTCCACCCGATCCAAGCCCACAATGCAATTTTCGCCGCCCCGCACCTGCCACTGCCGCTGGCTGTCTCCCCGCAGCCGCCGTACCTCCACTTCCCCTTCCAAAACCTCCAAGACCTCTTGGCCGTCTTCTTTGATTTCGACGGTGTAGGTGGTACCCCGCACCGCTGCGGTGATGGTCTGGGTGCAAGAAGTAACCGGGCCGCTGATCAAAGCCTTGCCCTGTTGCAGTTGGGCCCCGCAGCCCCCCACCGTCAACCGCGAATTGGGCCCCAACCGCGCGATCGCCCGGTTGTTGAACTCCACTTGGGTCGAAGCCTGTTCGGTGCGAATTTGCTGACCGGATTGGGCCACATCGTTGAGCCGGGCCTTCCGCGTCTGCACAAATACTCCATCCCCCCCGGCAATCTGAACGATAGTGCCCCGCGTCACTGCGCTTTGGCTTTGCACCGCCGCCCCCAAGCCCAACACCACCAAAAGCCCTAGCCCGAAGGATACTCCCCACTTTTGCAGGTGTTTTTGCAGGTACCATCGCAGGCTGCGCATACCGAATCCCCAATTTTGGTCGCTAGACCAAATCCTACCGCAGGAAGTTCCCCTCGTCTTCATCGGGAGTTTGCTGGCGATCGCGCCGCCGTGAAGACCGCCGGTATTTCCGTACTGCCAACAACGGTTCCGCCACTGGGGTGCCCCCTTTTCCCGTTTTGTACTTCCAACCGGTTTCGGGGCTGGCCCGTTCCGTTTGCCCCAAAATTTCCGCCCAAAACGCCAGGTAATGTTCGTAGCGCTCCCAGTCGCCCCGCACGGCACAATCCGGCTCTTCGCGGTGCTCGCAATCGGGAAATCGACATTGGCCACGGCGATCGCGCGCTTCGGGAAACCCCAAAATCAAGTCTGCCGGTGCAAACCGCAAGGTTGGCTGCAAAAAACCCGGTGCATCCGCGAGCCAGCCCCCCCCCGGCACCCCAAACAATTCGACATGGCGCGTGGTGTGCCGACCGTGGCGCAATTTCGCCGAAACTTCCCCGGTGCGCAAACCCAACTCTGGCCGCAAGGCGTTGAGTAAGCTGGATTTGCCTACCCCCGACGGCCCCATCGCCACCCAAATCCCCCCGGCGATCGCCCCCTCCAAATCACCGATCCCTTGCCCCGTAACGGTGGAGCAAGGATAGGCCCCATACCCCCAACCCTGCAACCGCGCCCGCCAAGCCTCCCCCACGGCGATCGATACCAAATCCGCCTTGCTGAGGGCCACCACCGCCGCCAAACCGCTTTCTTCTACCTTCACCAAAAAACGGCTGATTTGCCATGGGTCGAGGGGCGGATCGCTCAAGGCAAACACCAGCAATACCCCGTCCAAATTGGCCATGGGGGGCCGCTCCAAAAAACTCCGCCGGGGCTCCACCGCGGCGATCGCCCCCCGTTGCCCCAGCCAATCCGGCTCCTCGACCTCAACGCGATCGCCCACGCAAATCTGTTGCCCGGTTTTCTTGAGCCGGGCCCGCCGCACACACAGCAATTCGGTACAGGGAGCCGCCTCCACCAGGGTCACCCGGTAAAAATTGGCCTCAACCGCCCGCACCAACCCCCGCATGGACTAGGACTTTTGCACGGTCAACACCCCATAATCCACCGCCGGGGTCACCGCCACTCCATAGCCATCGGTGCGCAAACTGTGGGGCACCTGCTCGACCGGCTCCCCCAAATCTACCCACAATACGGTTTGGGTGCCTGTGGGTACCTGCTCCAAATACAGCTTGGCCCGCACAAAACTCAGAGGGCAGGGCACCCCCCGCAAGTCTAAATCAGGGTTTGGCATGATCCCTCCTACCGAAACATGCTGCTCACGGAGGTGTCTTCGTGCACCCGCCAGATGGTCTCCCCCAACAAATTGGCGACCGACAATACCCGCAATTGGGGAAATTGGCTTTCGGGGGGCACCGGGATGGTGTTGGTCACAATCACCTCTTCAAAAAAACCGCTGCTGAGGCGCTCGATCGCCGGCGGCGAAAACACCGCGTGGGTGGCACAGGCATACACGCGCTCCGCCCCCTCCTGCCGCAACAGCTTGGCCGCCTCCGTAATGGTGCCGGCGGTATCGATCATGTCGTCCACCAAAATCGCCGTCTTGCCCCGCACATCCCCCACCAAGTTCAAGACCTCGGCGACGTTGTGGCTTTGGCGACGTTTGTCGATGATGGCGATGGGGGCTTCCTCCAGCTTTTTGGCAAAAGAACGAGCGCGGGCCACCCCCCCCACATCCGGTGATACCACCACAATGTCCGAGAGATTTTTTTGTTGGATGTAGTCCAACAATACCGGTGCCCCGTAGACATGATCGCAGGGGATATCAAAATAACCCTGAATCTGGGCCGAGTGCAAATCCATGGCAATCACCCGGTGGGCCCCCGATTGCACAATCAAGTTGGCTACCAATTTCGCGGCGATGGACTCCCGCCCTGCCGTTTTCCGATCCGCCCGAGCATAGCCGTAGTAGGGCAGCACCGCCGTAATTTGCCGTGCCGAAGCTCGCCGGCAAGCATCGATCACAATCAGCAATTCCGTAAGGCGATCGTTCACCGGGCGACAGGTGGGCTGAATCAAATACACATCGCAGCCCCGGATGGACTCCTGCACCTGCACGTACACTTCGCCATCGGCAAAGGTTTTGCGCACCATAGGACCCAAACCCATCCCCAGGTAGCGGGCCACCTCTTGCGCCAAGGGTACGTTGGCCGAACCCGAAAACAACCGCAGCCGATCTTCGCTGCCAGAAACGTGGGGAAACCGCGCCGGGTGGCGCAACGGAAGGGTTGTATTCACGATGTTTTGCCGAAGCCTTGCTTTTATCCTAACACCCGACTCCGAAGGTTGCCGTTAAGATAGACCAAGTTTTGAACAATGGCCCAAAACGATGGCGACCGTTTCTTTCCAAACTTGCTCTGCCTATGAACCGGCTGCTTTGGACACCGTCCTCCCATCCCTGTTGCAACCCCTGGGGGGCCTGGCGGCTATTGTGAAACCGGGCGATCGCGTGTTGCTCAAACCCAACTTGTTGACCGGTGCGCGGCCGGAACGCCAATGCACGACCCATCCCCAACTGGTGGCGGCCGTCGCCCGGCAAGTGCAGGCGGTGGGGGGGAAACCCTTTTTGGGCGATAGTCCTGCTTTTGGCAGCGCCGTCGGCGTGGCCCGCGCCAACGGTCTCTGGCAACTGGCCCAAGACCTAAACATGCCCATTGTGGAATTTCAGGGCGATCGCT
>DMPD01000320.1 GCA_003456125.1 Cyanobacteria bacterium UBA8156
CCACCATGGCCGCGGTCTGGGACGGGGGCACCACCCGATCCTGCAATCCCTGAAAGAAAATCACCGGCCGTTGCAGGTTTTGGTACAAGGGCGATCGCCCCCGGTAATGGGCGGGGGTGTAGGGCCCCACCAACTGCTCGATGTATCCGGCTTCAAATCGATGGGTTTGGGCCCGCAAAGACTCCACATCGGCGATGCCGTAGTAGCTGGCCCCCGCCCGAAATACCTCGCTTTGGGCGAGGGCACACAGGGCGGTATATCCTCCCGCACTGCTGCCGGTGATGAAACAGCGATCGCCATCGACTTTGCCCAGTCCGATCAAGTGCTGGGCCCCAAGGACGCAATCTTGCCAATCCAAGCGCCCCCATTCCCCCACAAGGCGATCGCGGTAGGCGCGACCGTAACCGCTGCTGCCGCTGTAGTTGATGTCGAATACGGCAAATCCCCGACTGGTCCAAAACTGAACTTTGAGATCGAGGCCGTCCCCCCGGGCGCCGGTGGGGCCCCCATGGCACCGCACCAACAACGGCGGCCGTTCGCCCCCAGGGGCTGCCCATTCTGGGTTTTGGGGTGGGTAATAAAAGCCCCAGACCGTCCCCACCACTCCCCCAAATTCCAGCACTTCCGGAGAGGATACCCAGCTACTCGGGATGCCTGGATCTCCATCCCGAATCACTTCCCACGTACTGCGTTGGGGCTCGATGGCGACAATGGCAGGTGCCATCTGGGGTCCCGCCCCCAACAACACGGCACGCCCATCTCGACACTGGACTTCGCTGATTTGGGTGAAGGGCAGGTCGTATTGCTGCAGCGATGGGCTTTCCCCCAGGGCGATTAAGCCCAAAAACCAGCGCCCCTGCTGCCCATAGGTACACAGCACATGGTTTTCCATAAACCCGTAGGTGTGTTGGCCCAAGCTCCAGGGCGGTTGGCCAAACTCGGCGGTCGTGGGGTACACCGCGCCGGTGCCCCGCGCCGGATGCCAGCGATACAGGTTCCACCACCCGGCCCGATCGCTGATGAAGTACAAGTCGCCGTCGGGAGCCCACCGGGGCTGCATCACCGATTCCTGCGGGCCGCCGGCCACCAACCGGAGCGCGGTCAACCGCAAATTTCCCCCCTCCCGCTGCACGTCGGCGACCCACAATTCGCTGCCGTCCCAGGGCATGGCGGGGGCATTCCAACTCAACCAGGCGAGTTGCTGCCCGTCCCCCCGAAAACACGGCGCGGCATAAAAATCGGCCCCCGTTACCAGAATCCGACTCCCGCCCTCGGCGTCGATCGCCACCAGGGCCTGCTGGATCGGCGGCTCGGTGGTCTCCCGCACCCATACCGAAGACCCCGACCACCAAGCACCATCGGCATATTGATAGGACCCCGCCCCGGTGAACGGTACCGGGGGTTCCCCCCAGCGCCACCAATACAACTGGCGATCGCGGTCGTTGCTGAAAATCGCCCCATCCGGCAACAATACGTAGCTGCCGCCCCCGTACTCGTTGACCCGGTTGCGCACCGAAAAGGGCGGCGGCAATTCCCACGATGGACTGACCAAGACGCTGCGCCCCTGCTCCTGCGGACGCTTCTCCAACCACCAAATTTCGGCCCCTAGCCGCACTTCCCCCAAACCCACGGTGCGGGCTACGACCTGGGCCGCGGTGAGGGGCGATCGCCAGGTGCCGTAGGAGCCAATCATGGGGAATTTGAGGCCGGAGCCGCCTTGCTCCGGGCGGTGGTGGTTTTGGTTTTGGTCGTACGGGTGGCGGCGGGGCTTTTCTTGGCCGTGCCCTTGGCGGTGGTAGCCTTGGTGCTGCTCTTGGCCTTGGCTTTCGGCGTTTCGGCCACCGGTAGCACCTCCTTGCTGGCCAAAAGCGCGATCGCCTGCTCGAGGGTCAGGGTTTCCGGATCTACTTCTTTGGGCAAGGACAGGTTGGTTTTGCCGTACTTCAGGTAGGGCCCGTATTTGCCACGGTACAACTCAATGGCGGTGGCCCCGTGTTCCCCCAGAGATCGCAACGGTGTAGCCCCCCGTCGGCTCACTTTGGGCTCCGCCAATAGGGCCAGCGCCCGCTCCAGGGTAACGGTGTAGGGATCGTCGTCCCCTTTGAGGGAGCGGTAATCCTTGCCTTCCTTGCCGCGATCGTGCATCACATAGGGGCCAAAGCGCCCTTGATTTGCCTCGATTTTGCCCCCGGTTTCGGGATGGGCCCCCAACACCCGCGGCAATTCCAACAGTTTGACCGCCAAATCCAAGGTGAGGCTTTCGGGGGCCACCCCCTTGGGCAACGATGCCCGCCGTGGCTTGGGATGCTCCGGCGTGGCTTGCCCCAGCTGCACGTAGGGCCCGTATTGCCCCACCAACAGAAAAATGGGATCCCCCGTCCCGGGATGCACCCCCACTTGGTCGGGCCCCTCCAATTTCTGCTTGAGCAGGGTTTCGATGGTGTCGGCCGCGAGTTCGGCGGGGGTCAAATCTTGCGGCAAAGAGGCAGAAACCGCAGCTTCTCCTTCCCCCTGCTGAATGTAGGGCCCAAATTTACCGATCTTGACCCGTACCGCCGGCGCCGGCGCCAACTCCAAGGTGCGGGCCGCATCGGGATCGATTTCATGTTCCCGCGCTTTGACTTGATGTTCCAGACCTTCGTCACCCAAATAAAATTCCCGCAGGTAGGCCAGCCAATTCGCCTGACCGGTCGAAATGTCATCGAGGGTTTGCTCCATCCGCGAGGTAAACCCCACATCCACCAAGTTCGGAAAGTGCTGCTCCAGCAACGAGGTCACGGCAAACGCCGTAAAGGTGGGTACCAAAGCATTGTGGACGGCGGTGGCATACCCCCGACTCGGATCGCAAATGGTGCCGATGATGCTGGCGTAGGTGCTGGGACGACCAATGCCTTCGCTCTCGAGGGTTTTGACCAAGCTGGCCTCGGTGTAGCGGGCTGGGGGCTGGGTCTCGTGTTGGAGGGGTTCGATGCCGCGACAGACCAGGCGATCGCCCGGGGCCATGGCGGGCAAAATCACTTCCCGGCTTTCCAGAGCGGCTTCGGGATCGTCGGAACCCTCGACATAGGCCCGGAAAAATCCCGGAAAATCAATCTGTTTGCCGCTGGCCCGAAATACAGCTTCCTCCACCTGAATTCGGGCCGTAATTAGGGTTTGGCGGGCATCGGCCATCTGGCAGGCCACCGTCCGCTTCCAAATCAAGTCGTACAACTGAAATTCCCGGCCGCTCAAGCCCGTTTCCTGGGGCGTGCGAAAGGTCTCCCCCGCCGGCCGAATCGCTTCGTGGGCTTCTTGCGCCCCCTTGGCCTTGGTGGTGTATTGCCGGGGTTTGGGGCTGACGTACTCCGCCCCGTACATTTGCTCGGCACACTGCCGGGCCGCGGCGATCGCCTGTTGCGACAAGTGCACCGAATCCGTCCGCATGTAGGTGATGTACCCCTGCTCGTACAGCGATTGGGCAATGCGCATGGTGTCCCGAGCCGATAACCGCAATTTGCGGTTGGCTTCCTGCTGCAAGGTGGAAGTGGTGAACGGTGGTGAAGGTTTCTGGGTCTTGGGCCGCCGCTCCAGTTTTTCGACGACCCAAGGGGCGATCGCCAGGCGATCGGCGAGGGCGATGGCGGCGGCTTCGTCCAACAACACCACGTTTTTGCCGGCAGCCACTTGCCCCGTCCGACTGTCAAAGTCTTCGCCGCTGGCCACGTTCCGACCGTTCAGAGAAACCAATTGGGCCGGAAACACGCTCTCCGGCGCAAACAACGCCGCCTTCAAATCCCAATAGGTGCCCGACCGAAAGGCCAACCGCTGCCGTTCCCGCTCCACCAACAACCGCACCGCCACCGATTGCACCCGCCCCGCCGACAACCGGGGTTTGAGTTTCTTCCAGAGCAACGGCGACAGGGTGTACCCCACCAACCGATCCAACAACCGCCGGGTTTCTTGGGCCCGCACCAATTGCTCGTCCACCTCCCGGCACTGATGCAAAGCGGCCCGAATCGCCTCGGCCGTAATTTCATGGAACACCATGCGCTTGGTGGGCACCTTCGGGTTCAACAGTTGCAGCAAATGCCAGGAAATGCTCTCCCCTTCCCGATCTTCGTCGGTGGCCAAAATCAATTCCGTGACCCCCTTCAAAGCCTCTTTGAGTTCCCGGACAATTTTTTTCTTGTCCTTGGGTACCACATACAACGGCTCAAAATCGTTCTCGACATTGACCCCCAACTTCGCCCAAGGCAAGGCCTTGTATTCTGCTGGAATATCGCTAGCCGAATCGGGCAGATCCCGAACATGACCCATCGACGCTTCCACCCGGTACCCCTGGGGCAAAAAATTCCGGATCGTCCGCGCTTTGGTAGGAGATTCAACGATGACAAGCGTAGGCATGACGGCGGGCCACTCCAAACAAAATCGGGGTTACCCCCGCCTATACCTTATATACCTCATTCCCCCAGAACGCAAACGCTGCGGCCGCCATCGCCGGTGCCGCAACCGCTTTTGGTATGTAAACTTTCCCTGACAAAACGTTAACCTTGCGTAAATTAGAAGTTAGTCTTTCCTTTAAGCCAATTTCCGCCAAATTGGAAATAATGATGCTTACTCCCTGCTGCCGGCTATCCCTAGTGTCCATCTCCTGCAAAAACGCTACCCATGGCGTTGCTTGCCGGGCCAATTCGGGAACAAGTCTGGGGATAGATGCGGGAACAGGCGTGGGTGGTGATGGAAACAATTGCAGACGTACCGAGGAAGACCGCTTTATGACGTATCGCGAGAAGCTGCACCCCTGGTGCGTGGTGTGGGATGGGCCGAATTGCCGGTCGGTGGCGGTGGGCCGCTATCGGCATCGGCAGGATGCAGAAGCCCGGGTGCGGACGTTGGGTCGCCAAAAGCCCGAAAGTTCGTACCGTCTGTTGTTTGATGCGGCGGGTACCTACCCCAATGGCGACCCTGCTCCCAACTAGATGAACGCTTGGGATACCCTCTCGGTGCGGCCGACGGCGGACGGCTCCCTGACTTTCTTTTCCGATCGCTTTCAAGAAGCCTTTCACAGTACCTTTGGCGCGAAGGAAGAGGCGGAGTTGAAGTTTATCGAACCCTGCCGACTGCGGGAGCGGCTGGGCCGAGAACCCGTTGCCATCCTCGATGTGTGTTTGGGGTTGGGGTACAACAGTGCGGCGGCGGTGGATGGGTTGGCCCCCCTCGCCGGGTTTCCCCCGGTGCAGATTGTGGGTTTGGAATACAACCCGGCGGTGTTGCAGGGGGCGATCGCCCAGGGGCTGACCCAGATTTGGTCGCCGTTAGCCCAGACGGTGCTGGCGACGTTGGGGGCGGGCAAAACGTTTGCGCAAGGGGGTCTCACGGCGGTAGTTTGGTGGGGCGATGCCCGGCAAACCGTGCAGCGGGTACCCACGGCTTCGGTCGATGCGGTGTTTCTCGATCCTTTCTCCCCCCGGCGCTGCCCAGAGCTCTGGACTTGGGAATTTTTGCAGGAGGTGACCCGCTGCCTCAAGCCGACGGGGTACCTGGCCACCTACTGTTGTGCGGCGGCGGTGCGGGCGACCCTCCGCGATCTGGGGTTGCACCTGTGGGCCAGCGAGCCTCTGGGCCGCAAAGCACCGGGCACGATCGCCGCTTGGACGGATGGGGGGCTGCCCCCCCGCTGTCGGGTTCTCACCCCCTTGGAGTGGGACATCCTCAACACGCGGGCCGGTTTGCCCTACCGCGATCCCACCCTGCACGATCCTACCGCCGTCATTTTGGCTCGGCGCACGGAAGAACAAAGCCGGAGCGATCGCCAAACCAGTTCCCAATGGTTAAAGCGCCATCGTTCTCCCTAATCCCGTTGGCTGGCAAACAAACGACCGCCCACCCAAGCCAAGCCGAGCGCCACTCCCGCCAACACCAAGATATGGATCCACGCAGGGTTGTTGCCGCTGGCGATCGCCCGGAGACCGCTACTGGTATGGGTGAGGGGCAAAGCGTACACCACCCACTGCAAAGGGGCCCCCAACCGACTCGGATCGAAAAACGTGCCCCCCAAAAACGACATGGGCACAATGGCAAAGTTGTTGGCCAACCCCACCGCTTCCAACGAAGCCACCTTCAGACCCACGATCGCCCCCAGTCCGGCAAACACCATCCCGTTTAAGACCAGCAGCAACCAGAACCCCGGGTGCAAAAACCGCCAATTCCCAGTAAACAAAATCGCCACGGCCACGACGGCCCCGGCGGTCAATAAGCCCCGCAACACCCCCGCCAACATTTTGCCGAGGTACAACGCCAACGGGGAGATCGGCGCCAACAACATTTCCTCAAAGGTCTTGCTGTACAGGCGATCGCCACAAATCGAAAAGGTGGTACCGCCAAAGCTGATGGTCATCGAAGAGAGGGCCGCCATCCCCGGCAAAATAAAATTCAAGTAACTGCCACCGAAGTCTACGCTGTCCAACGTGCTGCCCAAGCCGTACCCAAAGGCCAAAATGTAAATCAGGGGGGAAATCAATCCCGAAGCGATGACCTGGGTCAGACGCGATCGCAGCTCCAGCCAGTCCCCCCACAACACCGTCAAGCTGTCGTAGATCAAGGCTTGCCCAGCGGGCATCTCCATGTTGGCGTTCATACCCTACCCATTGCCGTCCGTTACCACCCATTTTCCACGGTCTTGACCGCTGATCCCGCTTGGTCAACGCGGTGCCCCCCAAGTTGTGTAGCCTCGCCAAATGTGCTACAGCTTAAAAGCAAGCTGAGGTTTTTGCATCATGCTGCCTACCGTCAAAGATGCCTGTCACATCCATCCCATGGTTTTGGACTATGCCATGGGCGACCAAATCGAAAACTTGACGGATGCGATCGCGCGCACCGCCGAGGATGCCCAGGCATTTTTTGGGAAAAACCACATCACCCGGGGCATGGCACAGTTGCTCCGCCAGGGGTTGCAGCGCTTGGCAGGGCGATCGGATCAAGCGGTGTTCGAGCTGAAGCAGGCGATGGGGGGCGGCAAAACCCACTCCATGATTGCCCTGGGATTGTTGGCGCGGTATCCCGCCCTGCGGCAGACGGTAGTGCCCGACCTGGCTCAAGAGTCCCCCTTTCACGAAGCCAAACTGGTGGCCGTCAACGGTCGCCTCAATTTTGAGCAGCGGTTTATCTGGGGAGAAATTGCACGGCAACTGAACAAAGAAGCGGCCTTTGTCCAGTTTTGGCAAAACGGGGCATCGGCCCCCGACGAGCAGGACTGGATCGATTTGATTGGGGACGAACCCACGCTGATCTTGATGGACGAACTGCCCCCCTACTTCGACTACGCCATCACCCGGGCGGTGGGCGGAGGTACGCTGGCCCAAGTCGCTACCCGCGCCCTCTCGAATTTGTTGAGTGCGGCCCTGAAGCTCAAACGCTGCTGCATTGTCATCTCCAACCTCTCCGGCAGCTACGAAGGTGCCTCGCGGGAACTGCAACGGGCCATTGGCAATTTTGCCCAGGAAACCAACCGCCAAGCGCGATCCATCACGCCCGTAGACCTGGGTACGGCGGAAATTTACGATATTCTCCGCAAACGGCTGTTCCAATCCTTGCCCGATCGCCAAGCCATGGATGCAGTAGCTTCGGCCTACGGCAAAGCCCTAGCGGATGCGGTGAAGTCCAAATCCGTAGCCAAAAGCGCCGAGCAAATCGCCGATGAGATTCACGCTTCCTATCCCTTTCATCCTTCGGTGAAGCACGTCATTGCCCTGTTCAAAGAAAACGAGAGCTACCGCCAAACCCGAGGGTTGATGCAGTTTGTCTCGAAAATCATCCAGTCGGTGTGGGCCCGGCCCACCAACGATGTGTACCTGATCGGCTGCCAGCACCTGAACCTGAACCTGCCTGAGGTGCGGGAAGAAATCAACAAAATCAGCAACCTCCAAGGGGCGATCGCCCACGACATTGCCGCCAACGGCACGGCGATCGCCGAATTGGTGGATAGCAACCTGGGTCACGATGCCGCCAGTCAGATTGCCGCTTTGTTGTTGACCGCTTCCCTTTCGGAGTCGGTGGATGCGGTGAAGGGGTTTAGCAAGGTGCAATCTTTGGAGTGTTTGGTGGCCCCCCAGCACAGCGCGATCGAATTTCAGGATGCCTTTGAAGCCCTCCGCAGCGATGCCTGGTACCTGCACCGCAAAGAAAACGATGCTTGGTATTTCTCCAACATCGAAAACCTGCGCAAGCGCATCGACAGCCGTGCCCGCAATGCCCCCCAGCCCAAAATCGATGGCGAAATGAAGCGGAGATTGGAAGAAATTTTCCGGCCCCAACGGCGCATCGCCTACCAAGAGGTGCAAGCCCTGCCCAAAATCGACGAAATCCGGCTCAACGGGCCCCGAGTGTGCCTGGTGCTCAGCCCCGACAGCAAGGTGCCGCCGGCAGAAGCCCAGCGGTTTTGGGAGAGCGTAACCGAGAAAAACAACTTCTGCGTGGTGACGGGGGATGGCTCCAACCTGGCCAGCCTAGAGGACAAAACCCGCCGCATCTGGGCGATCGCCCGCGTCCTGGAAGAAACCGGCGGCGACAAATCCTCCCACAAAACCGAACTGGAGGAAGAAGCCGAACAGGCGGCCTACGAATTCAATGCCACGGTGGTGAGCCTGTTCAACCGGGTGTATTACCCCACCCGAGGCAAACTCACCTACGCCAAGCTGGCCATGACCTTTACGGGCAATGCCTTTAGCGGTGAAGACCAAATCGAAAAAGCCCTGGCCGATGTGGGGGCTTCCAAGCTCTATATCAGCGTCGAAGACAATGCCGAAGCCCTCTTGGTGCGCGCCGAAGAGATGCTATGGCCGGCAGGGGGAGAGCGGCGCATTCCCTGGCGCGATGTGGTTTCCCGGACGGTCACCAACGAGCGCTGGCCCTGGCTCCCCGCCAAAGGCATCGAAACCCTGCGCACCCTGGCTACCGGTCAGGGACGCTGGCGTTACACCGAAGACGGCTACATCGAAAAAGGGCCCTTTCCGCCCCCCCGCACGGCGGTGACGGTGACCCAACGGGAGTACGACGATCGCACGGGCACAGCCACCCTAGAAATTTTGCCCCGGGATGCGGGCAAAAACGGACGGGTGCACTACAGCCACACCCCAACGATTGGCCCCGACAGCCCCGTGGTACCGGATACCATCTGGAAAACCGATGCTACGGCTTTGTGGTTCCTAGCCATCGATCCCGACGGCAACCACGAAACCGGCGAAGCCTATCCCTGGAGCAACACCCTCACCCTCACCCACCAACCCCGGATCGGTGGCGGCAAGCGCACCGTGGAATTAACCGTTAAACCCCGCGGCCACATTCGCTGGAACACCACCGGCAGCAACCCGCGGGAGGGCACCCCCTATACCGGCCCCATCGAACTGGAGGGCACCGCCGCCGTCACCATCTACGCCTACGCCGAAGATCAAGGGGTGAGCACCACCCGCAACTTCACCATCCCGGCGATCGACCAAAAAGGGCCGGCGATCGACCCCACCAAACCCGCCAAACTGCGCAAGCGCCTCAGCGTCCAGGGCAACAGCCAAACCTACACCGCCATCAACCAAAGCAAAGCCCTAGGGGCCAAACTCGGTGGGAGCATCTCGCTGACGGTCGGGGAAGGGAACCGCGCCATCACCACCCGCTTTGGCAGTGACCTGATGGTTACCGCAGAACACATCGAAGCGGCGATCGCCGTAGCGCGGCAGGCATTGGGCAACGAAGCCGCAGAAGTCAGCCTCCGGCTCGATGAAATGCAGTTTGCCAGCGGGTACGATCTCGAAGCCTTTTTGCACAAGCTGGAAATCAACCCCGAACCCAGTGAGGTCGAGCAGTGAGCGGCAAAAAACCGGAAACCGTGGGGTTTGGTTGCCCCAAAGGCATCGATCCCCATCATTTTGTGGTGGAGCTGCCCCCCGGCCGCACCGCCCCGGCCCTCATTTCCGAGGTGTACGGCATCCAAGCGGGCATCAACGGCTTGCCGGAGGTGGTGGAGCGATGTTGCCTCGCCCGGGCGACCTGGAGCCTGATTGCCGAAGACCTGAAGCGAGAATTTAACGATCGCCTGCGATCGAGAAAAATGTCCCCCAGTCGCTGGACGACGGGCAGCAACCCAATGGAGCGGCTGTTGGGCAAAGAATTGCTGGTATTGGCGTGGGCGGTGGAGCGGGCCGACCCGGAAACCGTACCCAACGCCATTCGCAATTGGATCGGTCTGCGCCCGGAGGAGCGGTGGTGGCTCTACACCACGACGGCGGCGGCCACAGGCGGGGCCCAGCACTTCGATGTGGGCTGGCGCAAAGCCCTGCGCTATGCCCTCACGGAAAATCCCCTCGCGGAACTGAGTTATGTGGCTCCGGTGAAGCGCTCTCGCCTGTTGGGTACTCCCACAGATTCGGATCAATTGAGCCTATTATCAAGTTTGCAGGAAGAATCCTCGCCCTTTTGGGTAACGGCTTCTTCATAGTTTGCGCCAGAGGGCAACAGATAGAATCGTAGAATAAAACGATAACTCTTAGAGGAAGTTATTTATGCAAACCCTTAAAGCCACCGTTCAAGTCAGCGATCGCGGCATTGTCCAACTGGCTTTACCGGAACACGCCGGCGAAGAGTTGGAAGTATTGCTGGTGTATCAACCCGCCGCAAAAGCCACCAGTGAAGACGCAACCCAAGAACTTTTGGCCATTCCGGGATTGCTAGAGCGCGTCAAACAAAATCAGGCGACCCCGCAAAATGAGTACGAAAATTGGAGAACTCTGCGCACCGATGTATGAAGTTCTTCTCCATCCCGATGCTCAGAAAGTTTATCTTGAGTCTAGTACAATCCTTGCCAAGAAAATATCCCGATGTTTGCAACAACTAGAACAAACTCCTAAGTTGCACCCAAATATCAAAGTCCTGAAAGGAGATTTTGCTGGCTACTATCGTTACCGCATTGGAGATTACAGGGTAATTTATTCCGTAAATGATGAACGGATGCAAGTATTGGTGATGGCGATCGCCCGCCGTAAGGAAGCCTATGACCCTTAAAAACGGTGAGAAGCCAACCCTTTTCCGAGAAAGGGTGACAGGCGCAGCTGGAAGGGGTAGGTTAACCCGCTCCCCTCCAAAAGCCAGCCAAGGAAACGATAGGATAAAGTCATTCAACCCAGGACTCGCCATGCAAACCCTCAAAGCCACCGTTCAAGTCAGCGATCGCGGCATTGTCGAACTGGCCTTACCCGAGCACTCCGGAATCAAAACGGTAATGGCCGGAGAAGTTTTTACAAAACTTTGGGGGGTGGAAAGAAGATCAATCCCCTACACAAAATCCGAAGCGTTGAGAATTTCTTGAAAGCAGGAGCCAACCATGACCACGTTGTTGCAAAAAGCCTTGCTTGAAATCAAAAAACTCCCAGATCATCTTCAAGATGAATTAGCGCAACAATTGCTAGCAGATATTGAAAGTGAACTTGCCTGGCAAAAAACCCTGGCCAGTGAGGATATACCACTAGGGAGTTTGCTGGATTTAGCCCGAGCAGCACTTCTGGAGGAGCAAGAAGGTCATACCGAGAATAAAGGCTTTGGCGAGGCGTGAAGTCGGTCAGAACCCAGAAATTTCGTGCCCTATTTTTGAATTTGCCCCAAAGAATCCAAGAAACGGCAAAGAAGAACTATAAACTTTGGCAAGAGAACCCTTTTCATCCGAGTTTGGAATTTAAGGAGGTAAAGCCCAAAGAGAAGATATGGTCGGTTAGAGTTGGCATTGGGTGGCGGGCATTGGGAATTTTCAACGCCAGCAATGAGAAAATCATTTGGTTTTGGATAGGAACCCATGCCGAGTATGACCAGTTTTTGGACAAAAATATAGTTGCCCTCAGTCGGCAGCAAGATTGATAGGATAAAGTCATTCAGCCCAAGACTCGCCATGCAAACCCTCAAAGCTACCGTTCGAGTCAGCGATCGCGGCATTATGCAACTGGCTTTACCCGAACACGCCGGCGAAGCGTTGGAAGTATTGCTGGTGTATCAACCCGCCGCGATCGCGTACGCGGAGTTTTGGCAGCAAGCCAGCCAAGGCACCTTGCAATCCGTGTGGGATAACGACGCGGATAACGTTTATGCTGAGCTCTTATGAACAAGAATGACCTTATTTTGGTGCGCTATCCGTTTTCGGATTTGTCGAATTCTAAGGTTAGACCTGCGGCGCATCCCATTTTTGCAAGTTGCCCCTCATCCCCCAACCCCTTCTCCTAAAATGGGCGACGGGGAGCCGAATTCAAAGTCCCTCTCCCAACCTGAGAGAGGGATTTAGGGTGAGGGATCCAAAACTGGGATGCACTCGGGTCGTTTGGATGATGCGTTTGTAATTTGTGACACCCATGCCTGAGATCGTCCCATTTGCGCTAAAAGATGCCTCTGCCCTGATCGAGCGGCTTTTGCCCGCCTCCAAAATCAGCGCCGAAGCTCAAAAGGAACGCAAAGCCGGTGCCGGACAAACCCTTACCGCCTTGGGGAGCTACTGGAAAGGGCGCAAACCGCTGATTTTAGCCAAAGCCTGTGTTTTGGGGGCGTTGTTGCCGGCCACCGCTGATCCCGAAGCCGATCTAGAAGTGTTTGAACTGCTGATGGGCATCGACGATGAGAGTTTTAAGCGGCGACTGAAATCCCAGAGAGATTTAGCGAAACTGCCCACACTGAACTACCTGCAAAAGCTGGAACTCTGCAAGCGCCCGGAAGAATGCGACGATGCCAAACTCTACGGCCCCGTTTGGCAGCGGGTGAACCAACACTTAGGCACCAACGCCCACAGTTTCCCGGAATTGGTGGAGCAGTTGGGCATTTTGCGGTTTGGGCATCGCCCGCGGGTGGCGGATACCTTTTGCGGCAGCGGGCAAATCCCCTTCGAGGCGGCGCGGCTGGGTTGCGATGTCTATGCCAGCGACCTCAACCCCATCGCCTGTATGCTCACCTGGGGCGCGCTGAACATCGTGGGGGCGGATAAAGCGACCCGCAAGGAAATCGAACAGGCCCAAAAAGAAGTTGCCGAGGCGGTGGATCGGGAAATTACCGCACTGGGGATCGAACACGATGACAAGGGCAACCGCGCCAAAGCCTATTTGTATTGCCTGGAAACCCGTTGCCCCCAAACCGGCTGGATGGTGCCGATGGCTCCCAGTTGGGTGATTAGCAAAACCCGCAATGTGGTGGCCAAATTGATCCCCAATTGGGCGCACCAACGCTTTAAGATTGACATTGTGGCGGGGGTCAGCGAAGCGGAAATGGTCGAAGCCGCCAAGGGCACGGTGCAAAAGGGCGATTTGGTGTACACCCTAGAGGGGGAAGAATACCGCACGCCGATTAAAACCCTGCGGAGCGATTATCGGATGCCCGATGGCACAACGGGGAACAAATTGCGCCGATGGGACAAACACGACTTTGTACCCCGCCCAAACGATATTTTTCAGGAACGGCTCTATTGCATTCAGTGGATAACGGCAGAAACCCTGGGTAAGAGCCGCCAAGAAACCTTTTTTGCCAGCGTCACCCTCGAAGATTTGGTGCGGGAACAAAAGGTGGAAGCGATCGTGCGGGAAAACCTGCCCGCTTGGCAGGAGGCGGGACTGGTGCCCGATATGGCGATCGAGCCGGGGGAACAAACCACACGCCTCGGTCGGGAGCGGGGCTGGACGTATTGGCATCATTTGTTTAGTGCAAGACAGTTGTTACTACTTTCTGCTGCTTCAACCTATTCAAAGAAAATCTCTAGTCTGCTAGTAGATTTCTGCAAAGTCTTGGATTATTCATCTAAGTTATGTCAATGGACTCCTGGAAGTCCGGGAAGACCAGGTGTTGCTCTGACTGCCGAAAAAGTCGCCCATGTATTTTACAACCAAGCACTTAATCCTTTTTTCACTTACGCTGAGAGAAGTTCTTGTGAGATCAGTGCTTATATATCTAGATATGATCGTCGATATTCTCAATTACCAGGGATTGCTATTGTTCAAAATATAGATGCTCAAGAATGCAAGATAAGTTGTGACTATGGAATAACCGATCCCCCCTATGCCGATGCGGTGGAGTACCACGAAATCACGGAATTTTTCATTGCGTGGCTGCGCAAAAATCCGCCCAAGGAGTTTGCGGATTGGGTGTGGGATAGCCGTCGTGCCTTAGCCATCAAGGGCAGCGGCGAGGACTTTCGCCGGGGCATGATCGCCGCCTATACCGCCATGGCAACCCACATGCCCAACAACGGCTTGCAAATCGTCATGTTTACCCATCAAGATGCAGCGGTGTGGTCGGATATGGCCAGCATCGTGTGGGGGGCCGGTCTGCAAGTCACGGCGGCTTGGTACATTGCCACCGAAACCACCTCCGAACTCAAAAAGGGCGGCTATGTGCAAGGTACGGTGTTGCTGGTTCTGCGCAAGCGCTTGCAAGACGAATCCGCCTATCGGGATGAACTGGTGGCCGAAGTGCGGCAGGAGGTCGCCCAACAGATCGAAACCATGGTGGGGCTAAACCAAACCACCAAGGGCAAGGGGCGCACCGAAAACCTCTTTGAAGATGCAGATTTGCAGATGGCGGGCTATGCGGCGGCGTTGCGGGTGCTGACGGGCTATCGGCACATCGACGGGCAGGACATGGCGGCGGCGGCCCTGCGTCCCCGGATTCAGGGCGAAAACGACAGCGTGCGGGCAATCATCGACTATGCCGTGCAGGTGGCCAACGAGTATTTGGTACCGGAGGGCATTGCGGAGGGGGTGTGGGAGCGGTGCAGTGGGGCAGAGCGTTTTTACCTCAAAATGCTGGAATTGGAGGCATTGGGGCTAAAAAAGCTGGACAATTACCAGAACTTCGCCAAAGCCTATCGGGTGGAAAGGTATGGCGATCTCATGGCTTCCCAGAAACCCAACGATGCCCGGCTCAAAAATGCCAAGGACTTCAAAAAAGCGGGCTTCGAGGGGGATTTTGGCAAATCGGCATTGCGGGCGGTGTTGTTTGCTTTCTATGAATTGCAGGAAGACCTAGATAGCGACGAAGTGATGGCGCACCTGCGGGAATTGGTGCCCGGTTATCATCTGCGGCGCGACGATTTGATGGCTTTTTGCCAGTATAGTCGTTTCGGATA
>DMPD01000219.1 GCA_003456125.1 Cyanobacteria bacterium UBA8156
CTGGCGGAAGCACTGAAGCGGGCTCCAGAGGGGCAGCACTTTGCCTCTGAGCCCCTCCCCGATTGCTTTGCCCAGCTGCAGCGGGAATTTGGCGATCGCCCCAACGTGCATCTATCCAACTGTGCTTTGGCCGACGAGACGGGCACGACGACGTTTGTGCACGTGGTGACCAATCCGGCCTTCAGCGGGTTGCGGCCGCGGCGGTATTTTCGGGGGGAATTGGAATCCACGGAGACCACCCAGGAGATTACGGTACCGGTAGCGCGGTTGGACGAAGTGATTCCGCCGGAGGTAAAAATCGCTTGGATCAAGATCGATGTGGAGGGGGGAGAGCAGCAAGTGTTGGCGGGGGCCACAGGGTTGCTGAAGCGCGATCGCCCCTACGTGGTGTTGGAGCACGGGTTGGGGGCCGCCGATTGTTACGGCACCACCCCGGAAATGATTTGGGATTTGTTTACCGAGTGCACCTTGGCGGTCTCCACCTTGGAGCGTTGGCTCAGGGGGGAAGAAGCCTTGGATCGAGAAGGCTTCAGCCGGGCGTTTTACAGCGGCGAATACTACTTTTTGGCGTATCCGGTCCCCATCTGGCAGGTGTTGGATCGGCAAGTGGCTACCCTGCACCAGCAATTGGCGACCCTAGAGCAGCAATACGCCCTGGAGCGGCAGGTATCGGCCCGGTTGCAGCAGGAAATCGTAGCCATGGCTTCCTCCAAATTCTGGAAAGCCCGGGAACTGTGGTTTCAGCTGAAAAAAAAACTCAAGGGCTCTTGACGTTGCCACCGGCTCCGCAGCGACCGCGGGCCCTCTTGTTGCCGGCGGCCGAGTCCTGGGAACCCCTCGCCTTGACCACTTCCCCTACCCCCCGTATTTCCATTGTGATCCCCTGTTTCAATGGGGTAGCCCACACCTACGCCTGCCTGCGATCGCTGGAACCGGAACTCACCGCGGCAGTGCCCTGCGAGGTGTTGGTGGCCGACGACGGCTCCACCGATGGGACAGCCGTCCGCATGGCCCAAGTGCAGGGGGTGCGCTACGGCGTCAATGCCGAGAATCTGGGTTTTTTGCGCAACGTCAACCGGGCGGTGCAGCGGGCCCGAGGGGACTGGATTTTGCTGCTGAACAACGATGTGCGGGTGTGGCCGGGCTGGTTAACGGCACTGTGGCAGACCGTCGGGCCAGACACGGGAGCGGTGGTGAGTCAACTGGTGTACCCCAACGGCCGACTGCAGGAAGCCGGCGGCATTTTGTGGCGAGACGGCCGCGCCACCAACTTTGGCCGGGGGGACGATCCCCAAAAACCGGAATACCAATTTGTGCGGCCCGTCGACTATGGTTCGGCCGCCAGCCTGTTGGTGCGGCGATCGGCTTGGGAGGCGATCGGCGGTTTTGACGAAATTTATACCCCAGCCTACTACGAAGACGCGGACTTGGCTATGGCCCTACGGCAACGAGGGTACCACGTCCTGTATCAACCCCGCTCGATCGCCATTCACCACGAAGGGGCCACCCTGGGTACGGATTTGCAAACCGGCGGCAAGCGCCATCAAGCCCTGAACCGGTGGCGGTTTGCGGTGAAGTGGGCCGCCGCCCTACAAGCTCACTACCTACCGGACGAGTGCCGGAGCGATCGCCAAGCATCCCGGCGGCTACAGGGTCAATTCCTGCCGTTGGTGGATCGGGGGCCGGTGCGGTGGGCCCAATTTCAGGCATGGCAAGAAGAAGGCTATGCCCTTTCGGTCTGGTGGCACGGGGGCACCACCGCCGATCGCGATCGTTTGCAACAATTGGGAATGGAAGTCCTCCCCAGCGATCGGGAATTTGCCCGTTGTTTGTCGTGTTATTCCTGAACAAAACCCTACGGCAAAGTTGGCAACGGTGGATCCCCTGGTGCCTGCGCAAAAAACAACGCCAAGGATTGATACGGCTGGCGGTCATGCTGGGCACCGTGGTCGGGTTGCTGGGGTTGCGGCAGATGGGGGCCCTAGCCCGCTTGGAGTTGGCGGCCCTCGATGCCCTGTTTCGCAGTCGCTGGCCCGACGGCCCCGATCCCCGCATCCTGTTGGTGGCGATTGACGAAGCCAGTATTCAGGCATTGCAACGGTGGCCCTGGAGCGACGGCCTGTTTGCCGACTTGGTGGAAAAAATCGCCGCCGGCCAACCCGCGGCGATCGGCCTTGACAAATACTTTGACATTCCGACAGGAGATGGCTGCCGTCCCTTGCCCGATCCCGGTTGCCCCGATCGCTTGCGGTTGCAACGGGCCGTGAACCGGGCTGCCAACGTGGTGGCGGTGAGTTTCTTGGCGATTCGGCCCCAGGATATTCCGGTGCCCTTCCCCCAAGATTTCACCAATGCTTGGGATGCTTTTTCTAACCTCCCCATCGATGGGGGCGGTGTCGTGCGCCGGGCCCTACTGGCGGCCGATTATGGGTCTTTTGGTTTAACCCTGGCCAACCTGTATTTGCAACACCGGGGGTTGCCCCCCTATACCCTCACGGGCGATCGCCTGCGCAGCGGCAGGGTGGTCGTACCCCGGTTCACCACCAACTTTGGTGGGTATCACCAAGAAGATGATGCCGGTTACCAAACCCTGATTTCGTTTCGAGGTGCCCCCGGCACCTTTCGGCAAATCGCCGCCGCCGATATCCTACAGGGCAAGGTTAACCCCAATATCTTTCGCGATCGCATTGTGATGATCGGAGCCATGGCCCCCAGCGTCAAGGACAACTTTCCCACGCCCTACGAAACGGAAGGGCAAACCATGTACGGGGTCGAAGTCCACGCCAACATCGTCAGCCAGTTGGTGGCCGCCGTCATCGAAAAACGTCCGTTGTTGCGGGTGTGGCCAGAATTTTGGGAAGGGGTATGGCTGGGAGCCTGGGCCCTGATGGGTGGCGTTACCGCCCTCACCACCGCCAAAGTGCAACAAAAATTATTGGGATTAACCCTCATGGCCACCCTAGCCGGCGGCAGCACCGTGGTGTTGTTTTGGGCGGGTTGGTGGGTTCCCACCCTGGGGGCCATTCTGGGCGCTGTCCTGACCCACGGCTTGGTGCTCGCCTGCGAACTCTCCCAAGAACAAGCCGATCGCTCCGTCCTGATGCGGTTGTTTGCGCAACACGTCTCCCGGGAACTGGCGGAAAACATCTGGCAAAACCGCGAATCGTTTTTGAGCGAAGGGCGCATTGTCGGTCGCGAAATGTTTGTGACGGTGCTGTTTACGGATATGCGCAACTTCAGCACCGCCGCCGAAATGCAACAGCCCCACGAAACCTTGGACTGGCTCAACACCTACTTGGGGGCGATCGCCGAAGAAGTGATTGCCCAGGGGGGCATGGTGGATAAATACATTGGCGATGCGGTCATGGCGGTGTTTGGCGTACCCCTCCCCTCCCTCTCCGAAGCCGAATGGAAGCGGGATGCCTGTCGCGCTGTCACCGCGGCGATCGACATGGCGCACAAATTGGATCGCCTTAGCCGCGAATGGATCGCCCAAGGTCTGCCCGAAACCGTCACCGGCATCGGCATCAACTCCGGCCGGGCGATCGCCGGTAGCCTGGGGAGTGCCGAGCGCTTGGAATACTCCTCCATTGGCGATGCCGTCAACGTGGCCGCCCGTCTGGAAAGCCTGAACAAAGAAGTAGATGGCGGCCCGTTGCACATCCTGATCAGCGAAGACACCTACCGGTTGCTGGACGATCGCTTTCAGATAGAACTGGCTGGCCATTGCCGCCTTAAGGGTCGCACCACCGAAACCGTGGTGTATCGGGTGCTGGGCTATTGCTCAACGGTTAGCCACACGACCAGACCTGCGGAAGAAACGCCATCCCAGAATTTCGCGTAAGCTTTTGCCCAGCCGGGTCTCGTGCTACTGTTGGATTGCCGAGCGTGCATCCAAAAAGCCATAAAAAAAGCGGCTCACAATGGCGATCGCTCGAGTGGAGGGCTCAGAAGGTTGGTCGTAGATTTCTCAAGCCTAAACCAACTTTCTTGACGTTCTTCTTAACGTTGCTCTTGCACTCTGGCCGTCACTGCGTTCCGCCGTACTTGTTCAATGAAACAATTGAGACGCACCGCTACTATGCCACTGCTCCCTTGCTCTTGCCTCGGCCAGATATCGTAAGTTTGTGTCGGGTTTCACGATGTGATTTTCGAGATGCGATTTTCCGAGTCAACCTTCTGGAGTAATGTGCATGAACAGACGAAACACTTGGCAACTGAGAACCGGCGTGGGGTTGGCGGGAATGCTGGTCGCGGCCGGTGCGGCTGTAGCCCAATCCCTGGAACCACAGCAAGTTTGTCCCAATCTCTGCGGGCAACGCGGTTTGGCTTGGACAGGGGCCTGGCGACGTCAAGGCAACAGCCTTTCCTGTGGGTGTCAGCAGGGCGCAAGACAACCCGCAGTGCTGCCCAAACCCTCCGAAACACAAGGTTCAGGCAACACGCCCTCTCCTAAACCCTCTCCTAATCAACCCGTCAACCTGTCCCACAACCCAAGAACATCCGTGTGGTTGCAGGCCCACAACCAATACCGAACTGCGGTTGGTGTGCCCCCCCTCGCCTGGTCGCAAGCCTTGGCTCAAGATGCCCAAGGGTGGGCCAATGCTTTGGCAGCCGCGGGGGGACGCCAATTAAGGCACAGCACCGCTTCTCAACGCCCAGGGCAAGGGGAAAACCTATGGATGGGCACTGCGGGTTTTTTCAGTGCCGCCAGCATGGTGGACGGCTGGGGTTCCGAACAGCGCTTTTTCCGGGTGGGATCATTTCCCAACGTCAGTACCAGCGGCAACTGGGCCGATGTGGGTCACTACACCCAAATCATCTGGCGCAACACCACCCAAGTGGGCTGTGGTCTGGCGACGGCCGGCGGCAACGATATCTTGGTCTGCCGCTATAGCCCACCGGGCAACGTGATGGGACAATCTGTATTTTGAAACCTGTATTTTGAAATTTATATTTTGAAACCTGTATTTTGAAGTATATTTGGCAAAACCCCTCCACAACGCCGTCGTACCGCAGTTATTCGATCCTGGTTCCCCAGGTGGGTACGCAAGGTCAACGTATCGTTTCCGACTGCCGAGTGTTTTGGATCACCAGGGTCGGTCTACGGCGGTCAACACAGTCGCAATACCCGTATCGAACGAGCATAGATCGAGAAACATTATTGGTAATGCCGCGCACGCCATCGAGGGGCTTCGCTATAGTACGCAGCTACCCCTTTGATTGCAATCCCCCAACGGCAGGAAGATTTACCAAGGAATCTGGGCAAAGCCTTGGCTCGCGATGGGGTGCAACCATCGAAACACCAACACCGCGACCAGTACCCCGCCATAAGCCGGGCGGAAAAACTCATGCCATGCCAGCTTTTGTTTGCCCGCCAACACCGCCCGAAAAGGCACAATCGATGTGCGTTCCTTCAGCGCCAAAAAGGCTTCTCCGTGTTTAGCCAACCAGCGGCGATCGCCGTGCCAAATGGCAAACAGATGGTGGGCAATCAGCCCCAACGAAGCCACCAACATAAAGCTGGAACCAATCCACAAAAAGTGGGCCAAACACCACAGAATTTGTCCCCAGGCTTGTGGGTGGCGGGTGATGCGGATCACGCCCGACTCGTATAGGTGAATTTGGGGCCGGGCGATCGCCGCCACTTCCAACAGGTTAAACGTCGCCGGGTAAAGCAACAAAAAAGACAGAGCCGAAAGCACCCACACCAGTGCCCCGACCCCCGGTACCCCTTGGAGGTTCCAAAACTGCACCCCATCGTAGCGATGGTTGAAAAAGTAAATCAACAACACCACCGCGAGGGGCAGACTCACCAGGGCAAACAACACCCGGTACAGTCGCGCCCCCATGATTTTTTCACCCCGGGGACGCAAAGCCGCCAAACCGCTGTGGGCCATGGCAAAGGTCAGCAGCCACCCCGCCATCACCCCGTGGGATGTCCAATGGTTGATGGCATCTGCCATTGCGGTTTAGGTGCCCTCTTGCCAAGAATTTACGTAACGGACTTGATCTTCCGTCAGCGTGTCGATGGCAATGCCCATGGCTTGCAACTTCAGGCGGGCAATCTCTTGGTCGATCGCCGTTGGAATCGACACAATGCCAGCCGGCAAGCTGCCTTTTTGCTTCACCAGGTATTCCGCCGCCAGGGCTTGGTTGGCAAAGCTCATGTCCATCACGCTAGCCGGATGCCCTTCAGCCGCGGCCAAGTTCACCAGCCGCCCCTCGCCCAACACCACCACCGACTTGCCCGACTTCAGCTTGTATTCTTCGGTAAACGGCCGCACGAACGCAGTGGTTTCGCTCATGTCTCGCAAGCTCACCAAGTCCAGCTCCACATCGAAGTGACCGGCATTGCAAATCATGGCACCGTCTTTCATCGCCGCAAAATGTTCGGGTCGAATCACGTGTTTGTTGCCCGTCACCGTGATAAAGATGTCTCCTTCCTGGGCAGCAGCAGCCATGGGCAATACCCGGAACCCGTCCATAGCCGCTTCGATCGCCCGTACCGGATCGATTTCGGTCACGACCACGTTGGCCCCCAGCCCCCGGGCCCGCAGCGCTACGCCCTTACCGCACCAGCCGTAGCCAGCCACGACCACCACCCGGCCGGCAATCAGGGTGTTGGTGGCCCGCATGATCCCATCGAGGGTGGATTGGCCCGTTCCGTAACGGTTATCAAAAAAGTGTTTGGTTTGAGCATCGTTGACCGCCACCGCCGGGAAAGTCAAACGCCCATCGTTGAACATCGCCCGCAGCCGCACAATGCCCGTTGTGGTCTCTTCGGTGGTGCCGATGATGTCCGCCAACTGGTGGGGACGGTTCTGCACCAAAGAAGTAGTAACATCGCTGCCGTCGTCAATGATGATGTTGGGTCGGTGATCGAGGGCCATTTCCACGTGGCGGTGGTAGGTGGCGTTGTCTTCGCCTTTGATCGCAAACACGGGAATACCGTAGTCCGCCACCAGACAGGCCGCCACATCGTCTTGGGTGGACAACGGGTTGCTGGCAATCAGCAGGGCATCGGCACCGCCCGCCTGCAGGGCGATCGCCAAGTTCGCCGTTTCGGTGGTCACGTGGCAACAAGCGGAGATCTTGATCCCCGCCAAGGGCTTTTCCGCGGCAAAGCGATCGCGAATTTGCTGGAGCACCGGCATATCCCGCCCCGCCCAGGCAATCCGCTGCCGACCAAGGGGAGCCAAGCCCAAATCTTTTACTTCGTGTTGCACCGAAACCGTGATCATATTTGCCGCTCCAAAAACAACGCCGCCCCTGGGGCAGCCCTACCCCAGTATACGAGGGGATGCCCCCAATGGTTGCCCTGGGCCTTCTGCCTCTTTGGCAGTCCGCCAAAACCCAGTGGGCATGAAAGCTCCTCAGGGGCGATCGCCCAACCAGGCTTCTAGGTCATCAAGGCGCTGAAAGTCCAGCAGGGCTTCCCCCAAGGCTTCCAGTTGTTCGAGGGAAAGACCGGTAATGCACTCCCGCTGGCGATCGCTCAATTTGCCAAACCGTCGGCCCAGCTGCCGCAACAGAAGTTGTACCTCGCCTTCTTGTCGCCCAACCTGGATGCCCTCCTGTTTACCCTGCTGCCATCCCGTGTAAATGCCCTTTTCGATGCCTTCCGCCAAAATCTGCTGATAGGTTACCGATTCCCGCATAACTTCCCTCCGCAAAATCCGCTCCACCGCATTATCCTCCATCACCAACCCCGCCAAAATGTAGGTTGCGGTCGCTACTTCTCTCTGCTCCGGTAAACCCGCCAGCCGCTGGGCAATCTCCCGCAACAGGTTTTCTTTATCCCCCTGCCCCGCCAATATCGCCAAGGGCAGGGTGCCCGTCCGTCCCCACAACTCCGACGGCTCCCGCTCCCACAATCGCATCACTTCGTAACGGTGTTCGGTGGTCTCACTGGTAAATCGATTCTCAAATGCTTTGGCAGAGGTCGTCGGTCGCAAATACAACACCATTTGCCGGATGGTGACCCATGGAAATTTGCGCCGCGCCCGCAACCAATAGTCCAACATGCGCAGGGGCATATCGGGGTCGGGCTGGGTCTGAAACTCTACGTGCAGCAGCACATTTTCGGATTGCAGCAAAATCAGGGCATCGGCACGGATGGGGTCGAGCGCCAACTCCTGGGGTTGCACTTCCACCCATGGCATGGCTTCCCCCAACAACCAGGCGGCGAGGTCAGCAGGATAGGTGGCTGCCAGGTATTTGCAGGTGTTGTCAAACATGCCAAGTGAACCGGGCGGCCCCAAATCCTCCGCCCGGCAAGCACCGGGTTAGGGCTCCACCCAACGACCGTCCTCTTGAATCAGGGCAATCAATTCGTTGACGGCATTGGCTTCCGGCACTTTGCGCACCTCTTCCCGCCCGCGGTACAAGGAAATGAAGCCGGGGGTGCGCCCCACATACCCGTAGTCGGCATCGGCCATTTCTCCCGGGCCATTCACAATGCAGCCCATCACCGCAATGTCTAAACCCACGAGGTGTTTGGTGGCTTCCCGCACTTTGTGCAACACCTCCTCCAAATTGAACAGGGTGCGGCCGCAGGAGGGACAGGCCACGTACTCCACCATGGTCTTGCGCAGCCCCAAGGACTGCAGAATGCTGTAGCACACGGGGATTTCTTTTTCGGGGGCTTCGGTGAGGGAAACCCGAATGGTGTCGCCGATGCCCTGGGCCAACAACGTGGCAATGCCCGCCGTGGACTTGATCCGACCGTATTCCCCATCGCCGGCTTCGGTCACGCCCAAGTGCAAGGGATACTCCATGCCCAATTCATCCATCCGCTTGGCCATCAGTTGGTAGGCGGCAATCATCACCGGCACCCGAGAAGCCTTGAGGGAAATCACCAAGTTCTGAAAATCCATCGCTTCACACAGGCGAATGAATTCCAGGGCGGATTCCACCATCCCCAAGGGCGTATCCCCATAGGTGAACAGCATCCGCTCTGCCAACGAACCGTGATTTACGCCAATCCGCAGGGCTTTGCCTTGCTCCTTCAGCGTTTGCACCAGGGGGCGCAAGGTCTCTTGGATTCTCTCGCCAATTTCGGCAAATTCCGCCGCGCTGTAGCCGTCTCGGTTGGCTTTGGGCCGCTCAAACACGTACAGACCGGGGTTGATGCGCACCTTGTCCACGTATTTGGCCACTTCCAAGGCAATTTTCATGCCGTCGTGATGGACATCCGCCACTAGGGGCACGTCTTGGTAGGTGGCTTGCAACTGGGCTTTGATCTCGCCGACGGCCTTGGCATGGGCCAGGCTGGGCACCGTCACCCGCACAATCTCGCAACCGATTTCGTGCAGTCGCCGGATGGCCGCCACCGATCCGGCAATGTCCAGGGTGTCTTCGTTGATCATCGACTGCACCACCACCGGTGCCCCACCGCCAATGGTGATGCGGCCTACCCGTACCGGCCGGGTGGGCCGCCGGGCGATCGCCCCGCTAAATTCCGCAACTTCGGAGGCGATCGCCGGGTTGATTTCCGGGGTTTTTTCGAGGGTTTGCATGCGTTCGGCAAAAAGAAAACGGCTGGCCTTAGTTTAGCGACTTTCGGTCAGGGTTTAGCTGCCTTTGGCCATGCTATCCAGAATGCGCTGCACAATCTCAAACCCGGTGACGGTCTGCCAGAAAAACAACCCCACCAAGACCGTGTTCAGCCCAATGTGGGCACTGCGGGCCCATTCTTTGGCTTTGAGCATGGCGGGCACCAAGGCCGTCGAAATTACGGCCAAAGCCGCCATCGCCAAACCGGCCAACAGGTGGGGGCCCACAAACAATTTGCCGTTGTTGAGGTAGGTGACAGCCATGCCACCAAAGGCTCCCAACACCAAAAACACCAACAAAATCGAGCTGCTCTGAAAATGGCGCTGATTGAAATTTTGGCGGGTCAATTCTTTCTTTTTCTCGATGTCCGATTCTTTGCGGGTTTGCCGCCATTGCCAACCCAAATAGCCCGTGTACAGGGTATACCCCAGTACCAACGCCATGAAGACAGGATGGGCAAAGGTCACGATGGGACGCAGAGCGGTAGGCAGTTCCATAGGGCTTGGGCAGAGTTTCGCAACAATTTTTAATATACCAAGCCCTGGCGGGAAAGACCCCAAAGCATATCCTACGGACGGGGGATTGCTGGACTGCACCAACTCCCGTATGTTGCCCTGTAAGCTGAACGTCTTGGCCATGAAATCCCCGACGCTGAACCGCTCCATGAATCGTGTTTTGGGCCGTAACCTCGCTTTGGGTACCCTTGGCCTGTTGATGGGGGCCTGTGGTGCCAGCCCGGGGGGGGGCCGCCGGAGGTGACCCCCGTCCAAATTGAGCCGGCCCGTACCGGCACCCTCGAAGATACCAGTGAATATGTGGCCAATCTGAACAACCGGCAATCGGTGACGCTGCGACCGCGGGTGGCGGGGCAGGTGGCTACCCTCCAGGCGTTGCAGGGGGATACGGTGACGGCGGGAACCACCCTGCTGCAAATCGATCCCTCGACCCAAAAGGCCGCGCTCGAAAGCGCCCAAGCCAATGCTCAGGCTGCCCAAGCCGATGTGGCGGCCTTTCAAGCGGCCTTCGGTGCCAGCGATGCCGCCTTGAATACAGCCCGAGCGAATCTCCTTGCCAGCCGAGCCAGCCGTCTATCCCGGGCGTCGGAATTGGAATTGCAACGGCGCAATCTCGATCGCGATCGCACCCTTGCCGAACAGGGGGTGATCCCATCGCGGGATTTGGAAAACCGGGTGAATGCTTTTGAAAACGCCACAGCAAATCTGAATACCCTGGATCGACAAATCGAAGCCCAAACCGCAGCGATCGCCCAAGCCGAGGCCGAGGTGAACCGGGCCCAAGCCAACCTGGCGGCGGCGGGTCAGCGGCAAGCCCAAGCCCAAGCCGCCGCCAACAGAGAAGCCGCCCAACTCAGATTTTTTACAGTGGTGGCCCCGTTCGACGGCACCATCGGCAGCATTCCGGTGAAGGTGGGGGATGCCGTGACCACCGATACCCCGTTGCTGACCCTCACCCAAAACCAGACCTTTGAGTTGGAAATTGCGGTGCCCCTCGAAAACGCACCCCGCTTGCGGGTGGGGCTACCGGTGCGGGTGTTGGATCGGGAGGGGAAACCCCAAGCGGAGGGCACCCTGGCTTTTGTGGCCCCGGATGTGAGTGCCCGCAATCAGTCCATTTTGGTGAAGGCAGGGCTGGAAAATCCCAATGAAGTGTTGCGCGCCAATCAGTTTCTGCGGGCCCAAATCGTTTGGGAACAACGGGAAGGAGTGTTGATCCCCAATACGGCGATCGTGCCCCTCGCGGGCCAAAATTTTGTGTTTGTGGCCACCGAAAAAGCCCCCATAACGCAACGGCAACCGGGGGCGGCTTGGGCCCAAGCCAAGACCCTGATTGCGCGGCAAAAACCGGTCAAAATCGGGCGATTGGTGGGCAACGATCGCGAAATCCTGGAAGGCTTGCAACCCGGCGAGAAGGTGGTGGTGGGCGGTCTGCAAACCCTGCGGGACGGCAGCAAAATCACGCCCGCCACGACTCCCTAGAACGGTTCCCCTACCCCCAAAATTCCTATGTTTTCGATCTCGGATTTTTTCATTCGGCGGCCGGTGTTCGCCACGGTCTGCTCGACCGTGGTGGCGTTGTTGGGGGTGGTCTGCATCCTGATTTTGCCCATTTCCCAATACCCGGAAATTGCCCCGCCGACGGTTAGCGTGATTTCCAATTACGTCGGTGCCAATGCCGAGGTAGTGGAATCCACGGTCACCAACATTTTGGAGCGGGAGCTGAACGGCATTGAAGGGCTGCGATACATCGCTTCCACCAGCGGCAACGATGGCACCAGCAACATTGTGTTGACGTTTAACCTGGGTCGCAACAAGGACATTGCGGCGGTGGATGTACAAAACCGGGTGGCGACGGTCACGTCGCGGTTGCCGGGGGTGGTGCAACAAACTGGGGTACGGGTGAACAAATCCAGCAGCGGGTTCATCTTTGCCATTGGCGTGTATGCCGAAGATGGCCCCGACGGCCAGCCCCGCTACGACGATCTGTACCTGAGCAACTACGCCGATTTGTACATTGTGGACGTGTTGCGGCGGATCCAAGGGGTCAGCAACGTGGAAATTTTTGGCAATCGCCAGTATGCGATGCGAATTTGGCTGGATCCGGGTCGGTTGGCGGCGCGGGGTCTGGTCGCCCAAGACGTGATCAATGCCCTGCGGGAGCAAAACGTGCAGGTGGGGGTGGGGCAAATTGGCCAGCAGCCAGCGGCGACGGATCAGCTTTACCAATTGTCCATTGCCGCCTCGGGGCGGTTGACGACGGAAGCAGAGTTTGGGGCGATTGTCCTGCGGGCGGAAGAAGGGGATTTGGTGCGGTTGCGGGACGTGGGACGGGTAGAGCTGGGGGCGGAAAACTACGCCTCGGTGTTGCGGTTCAACGGTCGCCGCTCCATTGGTTTGGGGGTTAGCCAGTTGCCCGATGCCAATGCCCTGGAGGTGGCCCGGGCGGTGAAAAGGGCCCTAGCCAACTTGGCACCGGATTTTCCGCCGGGGATTCGCTACGACATTGCTTTTGATACCACCACCTTTATTGAGGAAGGGGCCCGGGAGGTGGTGCTTTCTTTGTTGATTGCAGTGGTGTTGGTGGTGATTATCCTGTACGTGTTTTTGCAGGATTGGCGATCGACCTTGATTCCTGCTTTGGTGATTCCGATCGCCCTGGTGGGTACGTTCCTGTTTGTGCGGTTGCTGAATTTCAACATCAATACCCTGACGTTGTTTGGCTTGACCTTGGCATCGGGGTTGGTGGTAGACGATGCGATCGTGATTGTGGAAGACATTGCCCGGCGGATTCGGGAGGAAAGGATTCCCCCCTTGCAGGCGGCGATCGACGCCATGAATCAGTTGGTGGGGGCGGTGATTGCCACTTCGCTGGTGTTGATTGCGGTGTTTGTGCCGGTGGCTTTTTTCCCGGGGATTGTGGGCCAGCTCTACCGGCAATTTGCCCTCACCATTTCCTTTGCCGTGACCATTTCCACGTTTAACGCCATTACGTTTACCCCCACCCTCTCGGCACTGTTGCTGCGATCGGATCAAGTATTGCCGGACGCGGGGTTCTTTCGCTGGGTGAATCGCACC
>DMPD01000101.1 GCA_003456125.1 Cyanobacteria bacterium UBA8156
TGGGCGAGCGGGTGTGGGTGGGGGATGGGGTCATTCTCCAAGCAGGGGTGGTGTTGTATGCCGATGTGCACATCGGCGCTCGCACCATGATTCAGGCCAACAGCACCGTGCACCCCCATACCGTCATTGGTGAAGATTGCCTGATCCACAGCGGGGTGGTGTTGGGAGACGAAGGCTTTGGGTTTGTGCCCACCGCCGCGGGCACCTGGTACAAAATGCCCCAGGTGGGGCGCGTAGTACTGGGCGATCGGGTGGAAGTGGGCAGCAACAGCACCATCGATCGCGGGGCCCTCAACGATACGGTCATTGGCGCGGGCACCAAAATCGATAACCTCGTGCAAATTGGCCACGGTTGCCGGATCGGCGAAAATTGCCTGCTGGCTGGTCAAGTGGGTTTGGCCGGCGGGGTCGAGCTGGCCAACAACGTCACCCTGGGGGGCCAGGTCGGGGTCAGCAACCATATCAAAGTAGGCGCGGGGGTCATGGCCGCGGCCAAAACCGGCATTGCCAGCGATGTGGCGGCTCACAGTCAGGTGATGGGCTACCCTGCCATTCCTTTGGCCACCTTCCGTCGAGCCAGCGCCATCTTCCGTCGCTTACCAGAAATCTATAAACTGGTAAAACACCTTATCCCCAACGATCGTGAGTCCGAATACACCAAACCTCAAGACCGCTGAAGAACTGTTCCAGCAAGGATTTGAACGCTACAAAGCCGGGGAATCGGCCAAAGATTTGATCCCGGTGTTTCAGGAAATTACCGAGCGGCAACCCAAAGTGGCCAGCGGCTGGATTTGCCTGTCGTGGCTCTACCTCCTCGAAGATCAGGCCCCCCTCGCCGTCAAAGCCGCCCAAAAAGCCGTCAAACTCAGCCCCGAAGACCCCCAAGGCCGGATCAACCTGGCGATCGCCCTGCTCGAGACCAAACAACCCGGTGTCCGCGAACAGGTAGAAGCTGCCGAAAACTGGTTGCTGCTGATGTCCGATCTCAAAGCCGAGATTGAGGCCAATTTTGGGGATGGTCTGCGGCGTCGCCCCGATTGGCCCGCCCTCACCAAAGTCCGCAGTTGGCTCTTCGAGACAGCCTAGGCGAGCCGCCCCACCCAGTTGGCTTTTCCTCTCTTGGGAGCCGGCTTTTGGCCGGAAGATCGTCCCTGGGTTCGGCCATGTTTTGTGTCCTGCAATACAACGCCACAAAACGCAATCGAATCCTCGGTGGGTTGTAGAAATTCTTCACAAAGATTGTTATTAGCCAATGATAACCTAGGTACACTTCTTCGATTAACAATTCAAATATATGGAGTTGGTGACAATGGATGCTGTAGATAACAAAAACATGGTAGAGGAAGGGGATGATGCCGTGCGTCAAGTAGAAGTGAAACCGGAGACCCGGAACCACAAGGGGAGCTTCATCGTGGAGGCAACCTACAACTTGGTGGACATTGATCGCAACGGTTGGGCGTTAATCTGCCTAGATGAGTACACGTGCCACTATGTCGATCCCGACGATTTGAACCTGGGTTGAGTTTGGGACTAAGGTGGGGCAACTCGGTGTGGGGGTTAGGGCACACCGCACCGATCCCCGAAACCAACCATCAAAAATGCCAAACCAGCTTAAGCCTGTTGTGTCGATATCTTGCGAGGATTGTCCGGTATGGAGGATCTAGGGAAGATAGGGATGCAACAGGTTTTTGACGGAGGTGGGGGTAAAATGCTTGTGGATTTTGTAGTCCACCGTACCGTTTAGGGCAAAGGGATCGGAGAACATGAACGCGGAGTCCTATACCCACGACCAAATCGCCGTTTGGTTGCGCGGATTGGCACAAATCGCCCGAGCCGATGGCCATTTTAGCCGTGAAGAAGAAGAGCTCATTCGCGCTTTTGCCGACCACAGTCCCGGATTCATGCCTGCTATAGCCCCTGCTATGGCCCCTGTGATAACCCCTGGTGATGGGGGCTTGGGTGAGGGTTCGCCGGAGGAGAGCGGCGATTGCCCCAATTTTGAAGCTCAGGCTTTACCGCCGGTGACGGTTGAGGAGTTGGCAGCGGTTTTGGGGAAAGGCACAACGGTGGCTGAGAGTTTTTTGCGCACGGCCGTGGCGATCGCCTTGGTCGATGGGGAGTACTCCGATGCCGAGGATCGTCTTATTCAACAGTACGCCCAAGCATTGGCCTGCGAAGCCGACATTATGAACCAAATCCGTTTGCACTTGGAGAACCGGCCCGAAGCCCATCCCGACGTATTGGCTCCCCTCAAAAGCTGGTTGGATGGGGTCGCGATCCACGATCCGCGCATTGCCCGGACGCTGTGCCGTCTGATTCCGTCGCAGTGTCCCTTTGAACGGGATATTGTGCTGTTTGGCAAGAAGGTGGCCCACATTCCGGCTATGTGCAAGATCAACCCGTTGTACGATCAGCTGATGGGATTGCGGTTTCGGGCCCTGAGCTACCTGGCAGATGAGTGCCACGAAGATGTGTCGGAATTTTGCTAGTGGTTTGACTCCGCAATGTAGGCCTGGATGAAGGACTGCACGGCTTCAAATTCAGCCCTCAGCTTTAATGTGAGGCGATCGGCCCCGGCTTTGGTTTTCTGCTTGCCCAAAGATTCCAATTCGGCGGTGAGGATGTGCATGCCCAAGGCCCCCACGTTGCCGCTGGCACCTTTGATGTGGTGGGCTTCCCGCTCGATGGATTCGACGTTGCCGGCGGCTACGGCTTCCTCCAAAGCCGCTAGGTGGCTGGCGGTGTCTTCAAGGTATACGCTCAACAACTCCGCCTCAAATACGCGATCGCCGTCGG
>DMPD01000343.1 GCA_003456125.1 Cyanobacteria bacterium UBA8156
GAGCGTCGGGAGGATGTCACGCTGCTGGGCGGCGGGTGGCTTGCCATTCTTGCAGGCGATCCACCGCTGTCAGTAGGGTCTCGTCTTTTTTGGCGAAACAAAACCGAATGTAGGGACTGCGATCGCCGCGGGTGAAACAGGCCCCCGGCACCACCGCCAGACCGGCTTCCCGGGCCAACCCCTCGGCAGCGGCGGCCCCATCGGCGGCGATCGCCCGGCCATCGGCCCAGATGTAGTACGCACCTTGGGGCGGCACCGGATTCAAGCCGCATTTTTGCAGTGCCGGCAACAACAACGTCCGTTTGGTGCGGTACTGGTGGGCCAATTCCGTAAAATACTCTTCCCCAAAGGCCAAGGCCACCACAGCGGCGTGTTGCAACGGAGCGGGGGCGCAAATCGTCAAAAAGTCATGAATGCGCCGCATCGCCGCGGTTAAAGCCGGACAGGCTACGGTGTAGCCCAACCGCCAACCCGTCACGCAAAACGTTTTGGAAAAACCGTTGACCAACACGGTGCGCTCCCGCATCTCCGGCCACGCCAACAAACTGTGGTGTTCGCCGCTGTAGAGGATGTGTTCGTAAATCTCGTCGGTGATGGCGTACACGTTGTGGCGATCGCACAGTTCCGCCAACCAACTCAGTTCTTCCCGCGACCACACCTTGCCGGTGGGATTGCTGGGGGTGTTCACAATCACGGCTTTTAATCCCTGGGCAAACACCGCCGCCAACCGCTCGCGATCGATGGGGGCGGTGTCCAACGGGAAAAACACCGGCACGCCCCCCACCGTCGCCAAGTTGGGCACGTAGTTTTCGTAGAACGGCTCGAAAATCAACACCCGATCGCCGGGATCGACCAACGCCATCAAGGCCAAGTTGAGGCCTTCGGTAGCCCCACAACACACCGTGATTTCTGTGTCTGGGTTCGCCGCAATCCCGTTGTCCCGCTGCAACTTCTCCGCCAGTCCCTGGCGCAAAGCCGCCAGACCCCAAGGATCGGCGTACTGGTTCCAATCGGCGGCGATCGCCCGTTGCGCCGCTTCTTTGAGGGCCAAGGGGGCGGCAAAATCCGGTAACCCCTGGGCCAAATTGAGGGCACCATAGCGATCGCAATACCGAGAGGCTTCGCGAATTTGGGATTCTTTGATGGCTAAAGCACGCTGCGAAAACACGGACACAATCCAAAAACCGTGTTTTATGGTAGCGCGATCTTCTAGTTCTGCAACTTCTGGGTGGTCAACAACTGGGACAGGGTCATGCCCACCGGCGACTTACCACCAAACACCGTGCCCACCCGCCCCAAGTGAATCCGGTTTTGGGCCACCTGGTACGCCTGCGCCGGCAACAGTACATAACCGACACTGGCCACCGCTTGCGGAGCCTGGGTCAAATACGTAGTCACAAAATCCCGCACCTCTTTGCGCTGCATCGACGCTTGGTTGACGTAGATGAACAGCGGCCGCGCGAGGGGCTGGTAGCGACCGCTATTGCTTCTGGCAAAACTTCTGAATCCCCAACTCCCTTGCCAAAAAACCTTCGGAAAAAAGTGGTTCCGTCAGGGCCACGGATCGACGGAACCGACCGTGAATTCCATCAAACTTAATTGATGAAATCAATTTTCGTTGACTTGAAGAGGCGGAGGCAGGTTCGATCGCAAGAGTTCAAAAATTGTGAGCTTTGGTAACGTTACGAACAGCGCTCACGGACGGGGGAGTCCACAGCGGTAAAGGACTGCAAAAAACCTTGCAGGGAGGCGAAGGCCGCGGGATTGAGGGCATAGTACGTCCAGCGACCGTCCGGGCGGCTGTGGATGAGGTTGGCCTCCCGCAATACCCGCAGGTGAAAAGACAAACGGGATTGGGCGACCCCCAGGTGTTCCCCCAAATCGCACACACAGAGTTCGCCGCGGGACAGGGCGATCGCGATTTCCAGACGCAACGGATCGCTGAGGGCCCGCAGAGCGATGAGCGGTGTTTGGCAGGTAGGGGCAAGCATAGGGCAAACCAAGGCGAGGGTAGACAAACTTAGCCCGTGGCTTTCGAGCGATAGGCATAGTAGCGGTGCAATCCCGCTTCGCAGTCGGGGCGGTAGGCCTTGGGCACCCCCACACAGGCCTGGCTACCGTCATCCCCCACCGGCAACTTATCGGCGATGGATGCGCCAATGCGACCGAAACAAAACGCGCGATCGGATTGGGGTACCCGCCGACAAAATTGGACGGAGGTCTCAATATCGGTGGTGTAGTTGGCGGCGAGGTTGTCTACCCCCGAACCGATGCAGTAGTGCCGCAGATCCGCCGGAAATTCCTGGCAGATGCGCAGGGCTTTGTCGTAAAACGAGCCGCCGGCCCCAACCACCGCCGTTTGCCACCCCGGATTGGTGGCCATGATGCCAATGCTTTCGAGGCAGGGTTTTAGGTGTTCTTCTGCCCGCAAACACAGCCGGCTGGCGGCTGCCACCGACATCCCCGATCGCCGCAGCAGGTGGCTGGCGTGGTTGATGTAACACTGGTACCGGTACCGGCGATCGACCGTGTTGCAAGGAGCCAACGGATCGTCGGCGAAGACCCCTGCCTGTCCCATGCCGTTGGTTTCACCGTTGATGTTTTCCATGAACACCCCTTGCCAACAGCCTTCGGCCCGTGAGCCCTCCAATCTATCGCACACGGCGAGGGAGGCTTCCAGGTCGTACATTTTGGCCATCATCACGCCGTGGCCCACCCCGTGGAAACAATAAAATTCCGCCCGGGATTGGGTGCTTTGCCCGCTGTCGCAAATCTTGCGAGAGGTAGCGACCAAATCCGGCTCTTCCGCCAAGGCCGCCTGAAAGAACCCGTGTTGGCAGCCATAATTAAAACTATCGGGGCAGGCGGCAAAGGCCTCCGGGTTTACCCCAAAAGTCCGGGCCGTAGCTCGACCAATGTGGTGGGCCATTTCGTGAAAATCATCCTGGGCCACCACCGCCTTGGTTGCGATCGCCCGGTTTAATACCTCAAAGGCCGCTACGGGCCCCCCCGCCGCCGTAAATTCCTCCAGCTTGTGCCCCAAACAGACCAAGTCGGTACCGCCGCACTCTTGGCGAATGGTGGCGATGGCTGCCCCCTGATCCAACCCGGCAAAGGTCAGAGCCTCCGCCCGAGGCATCCAGACCCAGGTTAGAACCAACAAGGTACACAACAGCACTTTTCCCAAGGGCTTTCCGATCATGGCTTGGATTGGATGCACTGGGCCCTATGGTAATACAATCCCCTAGCTTTGACACCATGACGGTTATTCACCTCAACGCGGCGTGCATTCAGCCCCTGGATTTAACCCCCGCCCGCATTGCCATCGAACGGGCGATCGCCGCCCCGGAACCGGAACCCCTCCGCTTCCAGATTTGGTACCCCCGGGACGAAGGAGACCCCCGCGAATGGTCGGAAATACCGGAGGTGCGCCTCTGGTTTGTCCGGCTGGATGCCACCTATCCATGGCTGCCGTACTTTTTGGATTGGCGGGAAGGGGAACTCACCCGCTATGCGGCGATGTTGGTGCCCCATCAGTTTCGCAAGACCGAGGGGGTGACCTTCAACGCCGAAGCCCTGGAGATTTTCGTGATGCACAAGTTGTTTGCGATCGCCCTCTGGCAACAACAACAAAACCGGGTGAACTGGCCCAAACTCCAACAGATGGCCCAGACCCTGGGCTACGAGGTAGAGGAGGGCTTTTTCGCGCTGCTCTAGACTTCTTCCCGCAGCCGATCCAATACGGAGCGATCTTCGAGGGTAGAGAGATCGCCGCTGAAGTCGCTGCCGGCGGCCAAGGCCCGCAACAACCGCCGCACGATTTTGCCGGAACGGGTCTTGGGCAGCGCCGGTGCAAACCGGATGTCTCCGGGCCGGGCGATCGCCCCGATTTCCTGCACCACATGATCCTTGAGGGCTTGCACCAGGGCTTCGTTGGGGGTCTGGCCCTCGGCCAAAATCACAAAAGCGCAGATGTCTTCGCCCTTGAGGGGGTCGGGTTTGCCCACCACCGCCGCCTCGGCTACCGCCGGATGGGACACCAACGCCGATTCGATTTCCATGGTGCCCAACCGGTGCCCCGCCGCATTGATCACGTCGTCCACCCGGCCCATCACCCAAAAGTAACCGTCCTCATCTTGACGGGCCCCATCCCCCGCAAAATAAAAGTATTGGCCGTCACAGGGGGGAATGTGCTCCCAATAGCTGCGCCGGAACCGCTCCGGGTCGCCAAACACGGTGCGCATCATGCCGGGCCAGGGATGGGTAACGGTGAGGTAGCCCCCTTCGTTCACCCCCACGGGATGGCCGTTGAGGTCTACCACCTGGGGAAAAATCCCCGGCAGCGGTAGGGCCGCCGAACCCGGTTTGGTGGCGATCGCCCCCGGCAGGGCGCTGATCAGGATGCCCCCGGTCTCGGTTTGCCACCAGGTATCGACAATGGGACACCGCCCACCCCCAATGACGTGGTGGTACCACATCCAGGCCTCCGGGTTGATCGGTTCGCCGACGGTGCCCAGCAACCGCAGGGAGGACAGGTCGCGGGCCCGCGGGAAGTGCTCGCCGGCCTTGAGGAAGGCCCGGATGGCGGTAGGGGCCGTATAAAAAATTGTCACCCCGTATTTTTCGATGATGTCCCAGAAGCAACCGGGGTTGGTGGGGCGGGGAGCCCCCTCGTACATCACCACCGTCGCGCCGTTGGAGAGGGGCCCGTACACGATGTAGCTGTGGCCGGTGATCCACCCCACATCGGCGGTGCACCAATACACATCCTCATCCCGCAGATCAAACACCCACTGGGTGGTCATATGGGCATACAGGTTGTACCCGGCGGTGGTGTGCACCACCCCCTTGGGTTTGCCGGTACTGCCGCTGGTGTACAAAACAAACAAAACATCCTCGCTGGCGCAGGGTTCGGCAGGACATTGCCCCGCCGCCCCGGCCTGCAAATCGTGCCACCAACTGTCGCGCCCCGGCACCATCGTCACCGGCTGGGCTGCCCGCCGCACCACCAAAACGTGTTGGACGCTGGGTACCCCCGCCAACGCTTTGTCGGCTTGATCCTTGAGGGGCACCACCGCATCTTTGCGCCAACCGCCGTCCGCCGTGATCAACACCTTGGCCTGGGCATCGTTGAGGCGATCGCGCAGGGCTTCGGCACTGAACCCCCCAAACACCACCGAATGGGGGGCCCCCAACCGCGCACAGGCCAACATGGCGATCGCCGCTTCGGGGATCATGGGCAGGTAAATCCCCACCACATCCCCTTTCTGTACCCCCAATTGCTTCAGGACGTTGGCCATCTGGCACACTTCCCGGTGCAGTTGCCCGTAGGTGAGGGTGCGGCTGTCGCCGGGTTCCCCTTCCCAAACAATCGCTGCTTTGTTGCGCCGCCAAGTGCCCAAATGCCGATCCAAGCAGTTGTGGCTGACGTTGAGGCGACCCCCTTCAAACCATTTGGCCTGGGGCGGCTGCCAGTCCAAAACCGTGTGCCACCGCTCGAACCACGCCAGTTCCTGGGCCGCCTGCTCCTCCCAAAAAGCGATCGGGTCTTCCCGGCTGCGATCGTACAAAGCGCGGTAGGCCTCGTAGCTGCCAATCCGCGCTTTGGCCGCAAAGGTCGGCGGCGGTGCAAACCACCGCTTTTCCTGCAATACCGACTCGATCGCCCCCTCGCTCATACCCCTCTGCTCCGCATACTTTTGGGATTCACCATACCACTTCGTTTTGTCAAACATCTGCTATAGTTAAAAACGCTCTGCGGGTGACTAGCGCAACGGTAGCGCATCGGAC
>DMPD01000368.1 GCA_003456125.1 Cyanobacteria bacterium UBA8156
ATTCGACGTTGCCGGCGGCTACGGCTTCCTCCAAAGCCGCTAGGTGGCTGGCGGTGTCTTCAAGGTATACGCTCAACAACTCCGCCTCAAATTCGCGATCGCCGTCGGAAAGTTGGCTCAGGTATTCCAAGTCGATAGCCATAGCCGCTCCACACACGTTCTTTTACGGTAGCTTTTACGGTACCGCATCTGGGCCAAGGGCGAAAAATCAAGCCCGCAGATCGTAAAGTTGCCAGGCCCCCCGTTCCCACAGCCAGAGCGGCTTCCCCCCGTTCAAAAATGCCGCCTCGTAGGAAAACGTGGAGCTGTAGCTACCCACCACGCTACGGGTCTGACTCAATAGGTGCATTTCCAACAGTTCTTGGGAGAGGGGCGGCGCCACCACCGGCGGCGTGACCACATCCAGCTCCCACTCGCGCAACAGCGGCACCACCTCCGGGTTGTCGGTACAAACCAAAAACCGCGCCTCTTCGATCAAGGCTAACTCCACCAACCGTTCCAGAAAGGCGGCCAGGGGGGTGTTCAAATGATGGGCGGTTTTGCACGCATCCGTGAGGTTGTCGGTGAGGCGAATGTGCACCCCCACCCGCGCCGATAGCTCCAGTTGCTGGGCGATCGCCCCCACGGTCTGCCGCAAGTCCTCCGGCCAAGGCAATTGGGCATAGATCTGGGTTTTGGCGCGGATGATGTCGGCATCCCCATAGCTGCGGGGCTGGGCCGCATAAATCGAAAGGTAGGGGCAAGCTGCCGGCGGCACCGTTGCCCGAAAATAGGCCTCGGTCAGGGGATGGCTATTGGTGCCGTAAATGCCCACATGATCGTAAAGGTCTAAATCGCTAACCAAAGCCGCACCGTACTGCCGGGCGATCGCCTCCGGGGTCGAGACTGTGGCCCCCAACACCTCCCCCAAAACTGCCTTTGTGGTGGGGGACAGGCGATCGGAACCAATCACCACCTGCAACGGCCGCTGCCAGGATGCCGCCAGCAACCGCGCCGAACAAAAATGCCGCAGGACGTTGCCAATGCCGTTCATGCAAATGGCAACGATCGCGGCTTCCCCTCCATCCACGGCTGCCTAACCCCTAAAAACCACTGTAGCCCTGGTTCTCCGAAAGATGGGGCTCCAAATCAAAGAGCATCTGCAGGGCTTGCATCGCCCGGCGCCGGGCTTCGATGTCCTGCTGGGCCCGCAACTGCACCATTGGATCGTGCAAAATTTTGTTGATGATGCCCCGGGTCAAGTTCTCGACAATTTCCTGATGTTTCTCGCTGAACTCATTGCCCAGCCGGGACATCGCCTTTTCCATTTCCTGTTCCCGGATATCTTCCATCTTTTGGCGCAGCTTGCTGATGGTCGGCACGGTTTCCAGCGATCGCCACCACACCTCAAATTCTTCGCAGCAACTATCCAGGATGGGTTCCGCCTTGCGGGCCATTTGGCGGCGGGTTTCTTGGTTGCCGGCCACCACGGCCTGCAAATCGTCCACATTGAACGCGCGCACATTGGGCAGGGTGGCAATATCCGCCGACACGTTGCGGGGCACCGCAATATCCACCACCATCAAGCCGGGATGGGTTTCAATCCACGGTGTAAGCTGGGGCACCCCAATCAAAATATCCGTGGCGGCGGTACTGGTAAACACCACGTCCGCCACCTGGAGACGGGATACCAAATTCTCAAAGGGTTGCACCGTAAACGGTACCCCAGCCTCAGCAAATTCCTGTAGCATCTGCCAGGCGCGATCCGTGGAGCGGTTGATCACCTCGATTTGGGTCGCCCCCTTGGCGATCAGGTGCTTCACCAACAGGCGCGACATTTTGCCCGCCCCCACAATGGCCAAGCGCTGAGCCGCCAGGTTTTCCAGCTTCATCACCGCCAATTCCACCGCCGCCGAACTGATGGAGACGGCCCCGGTGCCAATTTCGGTTTCGGTGCGCACCCGTTTGCCTGTGGATAGGGCCCGCTTAAACAACTCGTTGAGCACCCGCCCAGCCCCGTTGTACTGTTGGGCTAAGCGATGGGCGTGCTTCACTTGGTTCAGGATTTGCCCTTCCCCCAATACCAGACTATCCAATCCTGCGGCCACCCGCATCAGGTGCATCACCGCATCCTGGCGCAACAAAATAAACAAATACCGCCGGAGGGATTGCAGGGGCACCTGGCTGAATTCGGCCAAAAATTGCATCACTTCGCGGATGCCCCCCTCCGCCTCCCGCAACACCACATACAACTCCATCCGGTTGCAGGTGCTCAAAATCGCCGCCTCATCCACATTTGGGAAACTTCGCAACTGAGCGAGCGCGCTCTCGACCCGTCCTTCGGGAATGCTGAGCTTCTCCCGGACTTCCACCGTGGCCGTTTTGTGGCTTAAACCGATGACCGCAATGTTCATCATAGAAAATTAAAAAGGTTTGTTAAAAGATTAGGAAAACGGGACAGGGGGAAACCGCCAGGGGTTTGCCGCCCTGTCCGCAGGTCAGGTTAGCTCAGATTGATGGTTTTGGGCTTGTCGCCGGTGAGGTGGATGGTATCCACAAACCGGGCGGTCCGGGATTGGCTAGAAATCACCAGGGATTGGGTGCGGCAGCCACCGTTGAAGAATCGTACCCCTTTCATCAGGTTGCCGGAAGTGATGCCGCAGGCCGCAAACAGCACCTCTTTGCCGGAGGCCAACTCATCGGCGTTGTACACCTTGTCGGGGTCGGCAATGCCCATTTCCTGGAGACGGGCAATGTTGCCTTCCCGCGTCCATTTTTCGCTTTCGGGGGTCTTCACTTCTGCTGGATCGTAAATCAGTTGCCCTTGGAAGTGTCCACCCAAGCACCGCATGGCCGCCGCCGAAATCACCCCTTCCGGAGCCGCGCCAATGCCCATCAAAGCATGGATGTTGGAGCCCTGAAACGCACAACAAATGGCGGCTGAGACATCCCCATCGGAAATCAGTTGCACCCGGGCCCCGGTTTTGCGGATTTCGGCGATCAATTCTTTGTGACGGGGGCGATCCATGACCACAATCACCAATTCATCGGGGGTTCGCTCCAGACACTCCGACAAAATCTGGATGTTTTCGGTAGCGGTTTTGCGGATATCGACGTGGTTGGCGGCGGCGGGAGGGGCTGCCAATTTTTTCATATAAAAATCGGGGGCCCGGAACAGACCTCCTTTTTCGGAGATGGCCAACACCGCCATCGAGCCCGGCTGCCCTTTGGCAACGAGGTTGGTGCCTTCACAGGGGTCCACCGCAATGTCGATTTCTTGCAGTTCTTCGAGGGTACACACTTCGGCAGCGTTGGGTTGGGTGCAGATGCCCACTTCTTCGCCGATGTAGAGCATGGGGGCTTCGTCCCGTTCCCCTTCCCCAATCACGATGCGACCCCGCATGTGGATTTTGTTCATGCGTTCCCGCATGGCTTCGACGGCGGCTTCGTCGGCTTCGTCTTTGGCACCTTTGCCCATCCAGCGGGAAGAGGCGATCGCCGCCTGCTCCACCACTTCAATAATCTCTAAACTGATGGTGTTATCCATGTGTTTTCGGTTGGTTTTCGGCCTGTTTTCGGCAAGTAAATCGACAAATAAAACGGGGGAGCATCACCCAAACCGGGAGCGCCCAAACTAAATAAACCAGCTAAAGGCCCCTAGTGGAATTATTTCCAGTGTACTAGGGCGATCGGCCCCCCTCTGGTCGCCCAAACGTTAAGTTTTGCAATCCTGCGGCCCCCGCTGCGGGGTAGGATAGAGGCGGGGTTAAGGTTTTATTAAACAGCGGGTGCGCCATGGCCGGAGGGTTGGCAGGGGAGCCTTTGTCGGGGGATAAATCGGGGGACAAACCGGAGGAGGCCTGCGGGGTGTTTGGGGTGTGGGGGGCTACCGAACCGGTGGCCCGCTCGGTCTATTTTGGCTTGTATGCTCTGCAGCACCGCGGGCAAGAGTCGGCGGGCATCACCACGTTTGACGGAGACGGGCGATCGCACACCCACAAGGCGATGGGGTTGGTGTCCCAGGTCTTTTCCGAGGAGATTTTGCAGGGGTTGCCGGGTACTGCTGGCGTGGGCCACACCCGTTACTCCACAACGGGCGGCAGCCACCAGGGCAATGCCCAGCCGTTTGTGGTGCCGACGCGGTTGGGGGATTTGGCGTTGGCCCACAATGGCAATTTGGTGAATGCTTTGGAGCTGCGGGCGGAGCTGACGGCGGCTGGGGTGGCGTTGGCGACCTCCACGGATTCTGAGGCCATTGCCTGGGCGATCGCCGAGGCGGTGAACCAGGGGCAAGGCTGGCGCGAAGCGATCCAAATGGGGGTGCGGCGGTGTCAAGGGGCTTTTAGTTTGGCGATCGCCACGCCGGTGGGTTTGGCGGCGGTGCGGGACGGCTACGGGGTACGACCGTTGGTTTTGGGACAGATGGCGGACGGGACGTGGGTGGTGGCTTCCGAAACCTGCGGTTTGGATATCGTGGGAGCGGAGCACCAGCGAGAGGTGGAGCCGGGGGAGTTGGTCTGGCTGGATGGGCAGGGGGTGCAATCGGGCCGGTGGCAGGCGGCCTCCCCCAAACTCTGCGTGTTTGAGATGATCTATTTCGCCCGACCGGACAGCGTGATGCACGAAAGCAGCCTGTATTCCTACCGGTTGCGGTTGGGGCAGGCATTGGGTCGAGAGGCGCCGGTGGCGGCGGATGTGGTGATTGGGGTGCCGGATTCGGGCACCCCGGCGGCGATCGGCTATGCCCAAGCAACGGGGGTGGCTTTTGCCGAGGGGTTGATCAAAAACCGGTATGTGGGGCGGACGTTCATTCAGCCCACCCAGGCGATGCGGGAGGCGGGCATTCGGATGAAGCTCAACACCCTGCGGGATGTGCTGGTGGGCAAACGGGTGGTGGTGGTAGACGATTCGATTGTGCGGGGCACCACTAGCCGCAAGCTGGTAAAGACGTTGCGGGAAGCGGGGGCCACGGAAGTCCACATGCGAATTTCGTCGCCGCCGGTGACCCATCCCTGTTTCTACGGGATCGATACGGATTCCCAAGACCGTTTGATTGCGGCGACCCATTCGGTAGCGGAGATTGCGGATCAGCTGGCGGTGGATTCGCTAGCATATTTGAGCGAGGAAGCCATGTTGGCGGCTACGCAACAGCCGACTTCGGGCTTCTGCACGGCCTGCTTTTCGGGTAAGTATCCGATTGCGGTGCCGGACAAACTGCAGCGTACCAAGTTGATGCTGGAGTCGGAACGGCAATGACCTCTACTTTGTTTCACTTAGCCTTTCCGGTGGTGGATATCCCCAGCACCAAGGCTTTTTACGCCGAGGGTTTGGGATGTTTGTGCGGTCGGGAATCGGAGCGATCGCTGATTTTGCGGCTCTATGGCCATCAGTTGGTGGCCCATGCGGTTGGTCAAGAGTTGCCGGCCCAAAAGGGCATTTATCCTCGCCACTTTGGCATTGTGTTTTTGGAGGATCACCCCTGGCTGGCGTTGGTGGAGCGGGTGCAGGAACGCAAGTTGCCGTTTTATCAGCGCCCGAAGGTGCGTTTCCCCGATACGCCTTTGGAGCATCGGACGTTTTTTCTGCAGGATTATTCGGGCAATTTGCTGGAGTTCAAACACTACAAGTTTGATTCGGCTATTTTTGGCGAGACGGAGTTTCATCAAATTGGCGATCCGGCACCGAGTCGGGTTTGAGCGATGCAAGTGCTGCATGTGCCCTACATTTTTCACCCCGATCCGGTGGGGGGCACCGAGGTGTATGTGCAAAACCTGATTCGCGCGTTGCAAACCCTGGGCTGGCAAGGGGCGATCGCCGCGCCGGGCAAGACTACCCACCACTACCTCTGGCAAGACTTGCCGGTGTACCGCTACGGGTTGAACCCCAACCCCAACCCCTCGGAAATTTATGGCCCGGGGGACGCGGTGTCGTTGCCGGCCTGGCGGGACATTTTGCAAACCGTGCAACCGGCGATCGTGCATTTCCATGCGTTGACCTCTGGGGTTTCCCTCCGCCATTTGCAGGCGGCGAAAGCCTTGGGCCTACCGGTGGTGTTTACCTACCACACGCCCACGGTCAGTTGTCAGCGGGGGACGCTGTTGCGGTGGGGACAGGAAATTTGTGGAGGAAACCTGGCGGTTTCGCCCTGTGGCCCCTGTGCGTTGCAGGGATTGGGGGTGCCCCAGCCCTTGGCCCAGGTTTTGGGACGCTTGCCTGGAACCCTCACCCAACGTTGGCCCGATCGCCGCGGGCTGTGGACGGCCCTCAAGTTTGGCGGGTTGGTGACCCAGCGGCAGCAAGTTTTTTACGACGTGATGGCGGAAGCCACGGCGATCGTGGCGGTGTGCCGGTGGGTGCAAGATTTATTAATCGCCAATGGGGTGCCCCCTCAAAAAATTACGCTCTGTCGGCAAGGAACCCAGGCAGATGCGGTTGACCAACCGGCTGCACCGCATCCGGCGGCATTGCGGGTAGCCTGTTTGGGGCGGTTCGACCCGGTGAAAGGCATGGGAGTGTTGATCGCCGCTTGGCAAGCGATGCCGCATGCCAGGATTGCCCTTGATCTTTATGGCGTCGGCAACCCGGACTATGGGGCCAAGCTGCGGGCGATGGCAGCCAACGATCCGCGAATCACGTTCCGAGAACCAGTGGCGGCCGAGCAGGTGGTGCCGACCCTCCAGCAGTATGACCTCTTGGCGGTGCCTTCGCAGTGCCTGGAAACGGGGCCGCTGGTGGTTTATGAGGCATTTGCGGCCGGGGTGCCGGTGGTGGGTTCCGATTTGGGCGGGATGGCCGAATTGGTCGTGTCCGGGGTAGATGGCCGGTTGGTGCGCCCCCACGACGATCCACTCGCCTGGGCGCGGGTGTTCCAAGAATTAACCGCCAATCCCGAATCCCTCCAGCGCTGGCGCTCGGGGGTGCAGTCGCCGCGCACCATGGATGAAGTGGCGATCGAGATGGTTGCCCTGTATGGGTCGTTGCTGGCATAGTTCGGAGGGATATTGCTTGGAACCCATCCATGAGTTCTCCTACCATTGCCATGGTTTTGTATGGCAACCCAGACTATTACCCACCCACATTCAACGCTGTATCGCTCTTAGCCCAAAACTTCTCGGTACAGGTCATTGGCCGTAACCAAGACCCCCCTCACCGCCTTTACCCCGCCAACGTGACGGTGCACCGTTTTGGGGAGTACACCTCCGTGCGAGAACGCGAACAGTGGTCCGTGGTGCAAAAGCTCTGGGAGTACGGTCGATTCATTCAAGATCTAGCAAGCCGGCTCGGCTCGGCTCGGTTGGTGTATGCCTACGATGGGTTTGCCTACAACGCTGTGCTGGCGGCGCAATGCCTCATGGGCAAACGGATCCCAGTGGTTTACCACAGCCACGAAACCGATGGCGAGATCGCTTCGTGGCGATCGCTTACGGGCTGGATTCAACGCCTGGAGTGTCGCACGGTGGCGGAAGCAGCAATCGTGGTGTTCCCGGAAAAAGACCGGGCAATCCAGTTCCAACAACGGGCGGTGCCTGCGATGCCGATCCCTCAAATCGTGCCCAATTTCCCGCTGCGATCGGTGTTCCGGTTCGATCTGGATTGGGAACGTTGCTGGCAAGACCGCTGGCGGTCTCCCACCGTGTTTTATCGGGGCACCATCTCCGATGGCTCCGCCATGAAAGAATCGATCGCAGCGGTTGCCTCCTTCCCGCCAACAGTCAAGCTTCGGTTTGTGGGGTTTGCTTCCGAGTCTGTGCAAGCGGCTTGCTTCGCTGAAGCAGACACGTGGGCTTTGGGGGAGCGATTTGCCTACCTGGGGCGACGAGCCTACGACGAATTGCAAGACTTGACCCTCCGCGCCGGTGTGGGTCTAGCCCTGTACAAAGGTACTTCCTTTGGTGCTTTGGCCTGCGCCACCGCCTGCAACAAAATCTATGAGTACGCTGCCTGTGGGTTGCCGGTGGTCGTGAGTGACCTTCCCAACTACCGCGAATTCCTGGGACAGGAACCCTGGGTGCGCTTTGCCGACCCCAACGACTCCCAATCCATTGCCGCGGCGATCGCCGCGATTTTGCAGGATTTTGAAACCTATCGCACCATGGCGCAGGCCGCCCGGCATGCTTTCGAGACCAAATTCAACTACGAAATCGTCTTTGCCCCCGTTGCCGAGCTAATTTCCAATCTGGTAAAGCCGATGCCTTGAAGAGCCGCTCAAAAACTGTGCTATGCTTAATGACAGTCAGTTTCAATAAACGGCCCTCCAACTCGGAGGCTGCTCTGCGAATTGTGGCGGTGGTTGGATCGGGTAGTGGCCAAAGGTCGGGCTGGATCCGCCCGGTACTCTGAAACGCTAAGCTGAAGCAGCGACAGGCCATTGTTTGTTGGCCAAATCCAGGCAATTTTTAGGAGAGATTATGACAGCCAGTGTTGTGAGCCCCACCGATACGGCGCGGGAATTGTTTCGCGAAGCCTACGAGCATCGCTACACCTGGGACAAAAATTTCCCGGGATTGACGGCGGACGCGGCGATCGAGGAGGGAGGGGAGACCCACCGGGCCAAGGTGCAGGTGAACCGCGACCTGAAAATTGAAGTCACGGAAGCCACCAGCGAGGAAGGGGGGAAGAAGATCCGGGAACAAATCTGGGAAATTGTGATCCACCGGGTGCGGCGCGGCTTTGAAGAGGTCCACGGCCAAAACACCTTTGCGATCGAAGCCGAAGACAACGGCACCGTGACCCTGGCGGTGGGGGGCGGCGCGGCTGGCGATCGCTACAAAGTAAGGGATCGCCAGGTGGTGATGGTGCATCGCCACATTCACGGGGTGGTGGTGACCATTGACACCCTCACCAGCTGCGAAGCCGGGGAGGAAGGGTATCTGCCGGAAACCTACACCTCGATTTACAGCGATCCCCAGACGGGGGAACCCAAGGGCGGGCGGATGCACCACCGCGATCGCTATGTGCAAGTGGAGGGTTACCACATTTTGGCGGAACGCACCGTCACCACCGAGACCCCCGAGGGACCTCACACCCTGAACTTCCGGTTGGAAAACTTGGTTTTGGCAGGGGCGTAGGTTGATGTCTGGGGGCGGGGACAAAGATTGGCACGATCGCGGGCGATCGCTGCGCCGATTGTGGCTCTACGGCGGAGCGGCATCCCTGGCCCTGCACGGTTGGTTGTTGGGTCAATCGTGGTCAATCCGGCTGCCAGCGGTGTCGGCGTTGCCGGAGGAACCCCCCGCCCTGGAGTTGGTGGCGGTAGAGCCTCCGCCTCCAAAACAGGCCCGGCCCGAGCCCCCTCCCCCCGAACTGGTGCCACCAAAACCAGTGACCACTCCAGCCGAACCGGTGCCTTCGCCCGAGGTACCGGTGGTCGCTGCACCGCTTCCTCCCGTGGAGGCGGCCCCGTCTGCCCCGATGCCAACGGCATCCATGCCGCCCGCACCGTTGCCCCCCACTCCCACGACGGCGACTTTGCCGGAGAATCCCCCGCAACCCCCCCCTGAACCTGTTCTCCCCAGTGTCGCGGCGCTTTCAGAGGCTGCTGCGAATGCTGCGGCCGATCTCCTGGATCGCCCAACCGAGACCAAAACGGAACCGGCAGCCGTCCCCCAACCGCCCCGTGAAGCACCCCGTGCCGCATCCGATACGGCGATGGCTGATTCGGAACCTGCGGAGCGGGTGGCCCCCAATCGCGAAAGTGGGGAAGATTTTGCCCAACGTATGCGGCGGTTGATGGGGTCGCCTGCCCCCAAGCCGACACCCCCCGTGGCGGCAGCAGCGCCTCCGGCCCCCGGGCCCGAGACGGGAGGTACGGCTCAGTGCTTGCGGTGCGATCGCCCGGGTTATCCCGCCGATGCCCGGGCCCGCAATTTGCAGGGACGGGCACGCCTCGCGGTGGATGTAGCCCCCAGTGGCATGGTCACAGCGGTACGGTTGCTGCAATCCAGCGGCCACAGCGAACTGGATGAAGCCGCCATCCGCCATGCCTGGAATTGGCAGTTTACGGCTTCGGCCAACGGGCGACAGAATTTCCGGGCCAGCGTTGATTTTCAAATCGAAGGCAGTGCCTACCAACGGCAGCAGCGAGAGCGCCCTACTCCCCCGACCCGAGTGGCGGCCCCACCTCC
>DMPD01000318.1 GCA_003456125.1 Cyanobacteria bacterium UBA8156
TGAGCGGCGAAGCCCTCATGGGCAACCGTCCCTTTGGCATGGATCCGGAAGTGGTGCAGGCGATCGCCCAGGAAGTGGCGACCATTGCCCGCGCCGGCATCGAAATCGCGATTGTGGTTGGCGGCGGCAACATTTTTCGGGGCATGAACGCCGCCGAGAAAGGCATGGATCGGGCCACGGCAGACTACATCGGCATGATCGCCACGGTGATGAACGCCCTCACGTTGCAGGATGCCTTCGAGCGGCTGCCGGAACCGGTGCCCACCCGCGTGCTCACGGCGATCGAAATGCGCGAAGTGGCCGAGCCTTACATTCGCCGTCGGGCCATTCGCCATCTGGAAAACAAACGGCTGGTGATTTTTGGGGCGGGTTCCGGCAACCCGTTTTTTACCACCGATACCACCGCCGCCTTGCGGGCCGCCGAAATCGATGCCGAAGCCATTTTTAAGGCCACCAAAGTAGACGGCATTTACGACAGCGATCCCAAACACAACCCCCACGCCAAACGCTACACCCACCTCAACTACGACCGGGCGATCGCCGATAATTTGCGGGTGATGGATGCCACCGCCTTTGCCCTCTGCCGCGAGAACAATATCCCCATCGTCGTGTTTGATTTGCAGGTACCAGGGAACATTCGCCGCGCCGTTATGGGAGAATCAATCGGCACCTATGTGGGAGGAAGCTGTGAAGTTAAGTGATGTCGAAGCCCGGATGCAAAAATCGGTCGAAGCCACCCAACAAAATTTCAATACCGTGCGCACCGGCCGGGCCAACGCCACGCTGTTGGACCGGATTGCGGTGGAATACTACGGGGCGCCGACACCGCTGAAGTCTCTGGCCAGCATCTCCACGCCGGATGCTTCGACGATCGCCATTCAACCGTTTGACCGCGGTGCGATGGGTTTGATTGAACGGGCAATCATGGAATCGGATTTGGGCTTGACCCCCAGCAACGACGGCGGCACCATCCGCCTCAACATTCCGCCGTTGACGGCCGATCGCCGCAAAGAATTGGCCAAGACCGTTTCCAAATTGGCCGAAGAGGGCAAGGTGTCGATTCGGAACGTGCGGCGGGATGCGATCGATGCGGTGCGCAAAGAAGAAAAAAACAAAGAAATTTCCGAGGACGAAGCCAAGAAGCAACAGGAACAGATCGACAAATTGACGGAGAAATACATCAAAAAAGTGGACGAGGTGCAAGCCGAGAAAGAGAAAGAAATCTCGTCGATTTAAGGTCATCTCTGAAAATGAGTGACAGGGGCATCACCCCCGCACATCGCCCCCACATAGGCTTCTCACCAATCCTGGCATTTTCGTGAGATAACGTGCTGCTGGTGCGAATAGACAGCGTTAACCTTCAGTCGGTTCGTTTGTAGTGGCGAAGCGTTCCCGTTCCACCTATTACCGATTGCAATCCTATTTGCGGCCCTACCTGGGGCAGATTGTGCGGGGCACGGTCTGCATGGTGGTGTTTATCGGCTCGATGCCGCTGCTGGCGCACATTTTGGGGGAAATTTCCAAGGCGTTGGCGGCAGGGCAAGTCTCGCAACTCATCACCATTTCGCTGTGGACCTTGGGGCTATTTGGGGTGCGGGGAATCACCCAATACGGGCAACAGGTATTCATGGCGGCGGCGGCGTTGGCCATGGCCCGGGATGTGCGGGTGGCGGCCTATGCCCATCTCCATCGGTTGGATTTGGCATATTTTGGCGAAGCGCGGGCGGGGGATTTGTCCTATCGCCTTACCGAAGATGTCGATCGCCTGGGGGAGGCCATCGGCAAGTTTTTTTATCAGTTTTTGCCGTCGGTCTTGCAACTGATATTTATCCTGATCTACCTGTATTGGTTGGATTGGCAAATGATGTTGGTGGTGACGGCGATCGCCCCGGCGATCGGGTATGCGGTAGCCTGGTTTGGGCAGCAGATGTTGGAGCGTTCCCACCGCAGTCAGGCGCGGGTCTCCAATTTATCCTCGGTGTTGGCGGAGGTGTTTGCGGGGGTGCGGGCGGTGCGGGCCTTTGGCACCGAGACCTACGAAATTCAGCGGTTTCACCACGAAGCCGAAGAAAACCGCCAAGCCCAGTTTGCCGGGGAACAGATCAAGGCGGTGCAGTACCCCGTGGTGGGTTTGATGGAGGCGGCGGGCATTGCCCTGTTGCTGGTGTTTGCCGGGTGGCAGATTGGCCGGGGGGTGTTGTCCCCCAACGAGTTTGTGGCGTTTGGGGCGGGGGTGGCGCTGTTGATTGATCCGATCGTCAACAGCACCAGCAGTTACAACGAACTCAAACAAACCGAGGCTTCGTGCGAGCGGGTGTTTGAACTGATGGCGATCGCTCCGACGGTGACCGATCCGCCCTATCCCGTGCCGCTGCCGCCGTTGCAGGGGCAAATCGAGTATCGGGGGGTGACCTTTGCCTATGGGGACAACCCGCCGGTGTTGCACAATGTCCATTTGCAAGTGTGGCCCGGGGAAACCGTAGCCTTGGTGGGGGGGTCTGGTTCCGGCAAATCGACGTTGGTGTCGCTGCTGTTGCGGTTCTACGATCCCCAGGCCGGGGGCATTTGGCTGGATGGCATCGACATTCGCACCGTAGCCTTGGTCGATCTGCGGCAGGCCATGGCGTTGGTGCCCCAAGATACGGTGTTGTTTGCCGGCACGATCGCCGAAAATTTGGCGTTTGGGCGGGTTTTTACCATGGCCGAAATCGTGGAAGCCGCCCGCGTGGCCAATGCCTATGACTTTGTGATGCAGTTGCCGGAAGGGTTTCAGACTCGGGTGGGGGAACGGGGGATCAACCTGTCGGGGGGGCAACGGCAAC
>DMPD01000231.1 GCA_003456125.1 Cyanobacteria bacterium UBA8156
AGAGTCGAAAAAAGATCCACTTGACAACTGGTTGGGTTCTGGCTGGGGTCTGGGGATGGTTGGTTCGGTTTATATTATAGCGAGAAGCGCAGGGTAGACATGACCAGCGATTTTGAGGCCTCGCCTTCTCCGGAAGCTGCTTTGCTTTCGGCGGAGCAGTTGGTGCAGGAGAACCAGGGATACCGTCGGTTGTTTGAGCAGGCGGCCGAGGGTATTTTTCAGACCACGGCCGAAGGGCAGTACCTGCGGGTAAACCCAGCTTTGGCACGGATTTACGGCTATGCTTCGCCGGCTGAGTTGCTGACCAACATTCGCAACATTGGGGCTCAGTTGTACGTGGATCCGCAGCAGCGGCAGCGCTTTTTGGACTTGATGGCGGCCCACGGTGCCGTTACGGATTTTGAGGCGGAGATTTACCGGAAGGACGGTAGTACAACGTGGATTGTGGAAAGTGCCCACCGGATGTGTGGGGCGGATGGCACGTTTTTGTACTTTCAGGGAACGGTTCGGGATGTGGGACCCCAGCGCCGGCAGGAGCGCTTTTGGCGGCAAGCGGCGGCGGCGATCTCGGAGTTGATGCGGGGGGCCCTGTTTGCCTTGGAATTTTCAGCGGCGGTGCAGCGGGTGTTGGAGGTGGCCGCCGAGACTTTGGCCGTGAGCCGTTGTAGCTTGTGGTTGGCACCGCCCACGCAGAGCGATCGCTTGGTGTGTGTGGATTTGTACAACGCCCAGATGCAAACCCATGGGCAGGGGGAGGAGTTGTTGGCTCGGGATTTTCCCGCATATTTTGCCTTCATGCAGCGGGAGCGTTTTTTGGCGGCCGCCGATGCCCAGAGCGATCCGCGTACGGCCGAGTTTACCAAGTCCTATTTGCGCCCCAACCACGTTATGGCGATGTTGGACGTGGCGATGTGGCATCGGGGGGTGTGGCGGGGGGTGGTCTGCGCAGAGACGGTGGGTACCGGCCGAGAATGGTTTCCAGAAGAGCAGACTTTTTTGGCGGAAATCGCCGATTTTTGCAGTTTGTTGTTGGAAATTCGCGATCGCCAGGAAACCGAACGGCAGTTGCGGGCTAGCGAAGCGAGCAATCGGGCGTTGATCCAGGCAATGCCGGATTTGTTGTTGCGGGTGGGTTGGGATGGGACCTACCTGGCGGAACCCTTGGGGCGGGAGCGGCTGCGGGCGATCGCCCATGGGGAGCGGCCGTTTGTGGGGTGTACGGTATTCGACTCGTTGCCACCGGACTGGGCCAATCGCAAATTGCAGTCCATTCGCCAAGCCATCTTGACGGGGCAGATGCAAACCTACGAGCAGTGTTTGGACATTCAGGGACAAACGGTGTACGAAGAAGTGCGGGTGGCGGCCATCAACAGCGACGAAGCGATGGTGTGGGTGCGGGACATCACCGAACGGAAGGAAGTGGAGACCCAAATGCAGCGGGCTTTGGACGAAGCCTTGGGGTTAAATGCCATTTTGTACAATCTAGCGGAGGGGTTGTTGGTGGTGGATCGGCAAGGCCATGTCACCCATTGCAACCCGGTGCTACGGCGGTTGTATGCTTTGGCCGATGGGGCGGTGGGACGGCACTACAACACCTTGCCCCTGGGCAGTTTGGCGGCGGTGGTGCAAGAAGCCTTGGCGGATCCGCGGGAGATTACGGTGGGGGAAATCGAGCTGGCGGCGGACCGGTTTGGGCGGGCGACGGCAACGGGGGTGTTTCGGGCCGCCAGCCGTGATCTGGAAAACTGGGTGGGTGTGGCGGTGTTGGTGCGGGACGTGACCGATGAACGGGAAGTAGACCGCATGAAGACGGAGTTTATTGCCACGGTGTCCCACGAGTTGCGCACGCCTCTGACTTCGGTGTTGGGATTTGCCGCGATTGTCAAAGAAAAGTTGGGGGAGGACATTGCGCCGTTGGTGACGGGGGCAGAGAAAAAATACCAGCGATCGCTGCAACGGATTGAGAAAAACCTCAACATCATTGTGACGGAGGCGGAGCGGCTCACTTCCTTGATCGATGATGTGTTGGACATTGCCAAGATGGAGGCGGGCAAAATTGAGTGGCGGATGGAAACCACCGATATAGGGGAGGTGGTGGAGCGGGCCCTGAATGCCACGGCGGCGCTGTTTGAGCAGTCGGGGCTGACCTGCATCCAAGACATTGCCTCATCGTTGCCTCCGGTGACGGGCGATCGCGATCGCCTCATTCAAGTTGCCATCAACTTGATTTCCAATGCGGTGAAGTTTACGCCGCAAGGAGGGGTGACCTGTCGAGCCTGGGCTGAGGGCGATCGGGTGGTGTTCAGCGTGCAGGATACGGGGGTGGGCATTGTGCCGGCGGACTGTGCCAAGGTCTTCGACAAGTTTAAGCAGGTGGGAGACACCCTCACGGACAAACCCAAGGGCACGGGTTTGGGGTTATCGATTTGCAAGCAGATCGTGGATTACCACCGGGGCCGCATTTGGGTGGAGAGTGCTTTGGGGCAGGGCAGCACCTTCTTGGTGTCGTTGCCTATTGCCACAGCCACAACGGTTCCCAATTTGCCGGTTTTCAACGAATTTCTGAGCCGCTTGAAACGGCAGGTCGACCCCTCCACCGGCAAGCAAATTTTGATTGTGGACGACGATCCCCATATCCGGGAGTTGTTGCGGCAAGAGTTGGAGGGGGAAGGCTATACGGTCTGGGAGGCGGCGGATGGCATGGCCGCGATTCGTCAGGTGAAGGTGCAGCGACCCGACCTGGTGATTCTGGATGTGATGATGCCTCAAATGAATGGGTTTGATGCGGCGGCGGTGTTGCGCAACGATCCCCTCACGGCCGATGTTCCGATTTTGATGCTCTCGATTGTCCAAGATCGGGAACGGGGCTATCGTTTGGGGATCGATCGCTATCTGCCGAAGCCCATTGCCAAAGGGCAGTTGCTGAACGCTATTGAATCTTTGTTGCACCAAGGTTCTTCTCCGAAGAAGGTTCTGATTGTCGATCAAAATGCTTCGACGGCCCGCACCCTGGCGGAGGTGTTGCAAGCCAAGGGCTATACGGTGGCGGCGGCTTCCAACGATCGCGAAGGTTTGGAAAAAGCAATCTCGATTCAGCCGGATGCCATTGTCATTGATGCTTTGCTGTCGCAAAACATCGACTTTGTCCAGGCCCTGCGGTTTGAACGAGGGATGGAAAATGTGGTGTTTGTGATGCTGGGCGATCGCCAAGATGGGCCTTGGAATTTGTGAGACAGCGGTTCCCGAGAAAAACCAGAGGCTTTTGAGACCTTCTTCAACTCCCCTCTCCGGCTCTGGGAGAGGATCTGGAGGTGAGGGCAACCGTTCCCCATCCAATGCGCAACGTGTGATCCGAAACAATCCTGCAAACTAAGGCTGTAGGGTTAGGACCGTGTTGTTGTCGCTGGGGGGGCGATCGCTGAAGTTCTCGAAGTAGGCGCGGGCGGCGGCGCCACGCAGGA
>DMPD01000062.1 GCA_003456125.1 Cyanobacteria bacterium UBA8156
TCCACAGGAGTATAGGGATCAATCTTGCTATGAATAATCAAAACAGGGCGAGGGTTAATCTTACTGATTTCCTGCACAGGTTTAGACAATGTGGGATCGTATCCAGTGAAAAGGTGCCCAAACATCATCGTAGATGGCAAAAATATTTCTGGCAAGCCCGAAGCAGATTGCCAATGTTTTTGCATAATTGGATAAACCTCAGCGTAGCCACTATCTATGACAATTGCGGCAATATCAGGATAATTGGCGGCGGCTCCAATCAGACTAGCAGAACCCATGGATACTCCCAAAACTCCGATTTTTTGAGGTTTAAAACCTTTTTGTTTGAGCCAGTTTACGGTAGCGATAATATCATTGCGCTCTGTGATACCAAATGTAAGCCGCGAATCCGAACTTTGTCCATGTCCTCGCAAATCTATCATCAGAATAGAAAAGCCTTGACGATTCATTTCTGCTCCGAATTCCGAGAATTTACCTGCAAACTCAAAGGTGCGACTGGAATTTAAGCCATGAACTAAGATTATGACTCGATCAGATTTTTGAGACTTGATGTACCATCCCGCAATTGTCTTACCATCCGATGTTTGAATGCCAACTTCTTCTGGATTGGAATCAAAAACAGTTATTTTCTGCGGATCAAAAATTCTTTTCGCTGTAGAAAGTTTATCGCCTGCGATCGCGGAAATACCCAAATAGCCTACAAACCCAATTAACAGTATGGCGACTCCAATGATAGCAATTACTTTTCGGATTTTCATAAACAAGTTTTACTTTCTCTTCATTGTAGCATAACGGCTCAAATCAGCAGCGACAACCACCCTCGAACTCAGTACCAATAATTATCAATCGTCCGCTGCATTTGAGTTGTTAGCCTGTGTCGTTGGAGCGATCGCCTGATTACCCCGCATCACTCTAATCAAGAATCTTAGTGCCTCATTAACCGCATCAGCACTAGGAAACATCTCTGCAACATCAGGTTCTAATCGTATAGTGGTTCCACCAAAGCTTTTTCTTCCAGAACCTAATTTTCTGACTCGGAGGCTCTTGAGGCCATACTCTGCCCGTAAATCATCTTCCATTTCCGACTTATCCCTCTTTATAGGCTTCTCGCTCGGTTCGTGTCACTTCTCTTGCGCTGATGAAGCGTATTGAGTCTCCCCTTCCGGTATGCGACACAATCAATAATTGTCCTCGGCTTGACTGTCCAACGATGGTATGAGAATTCGAGTATCTGATGTTTTAGATTGATTCGCAGCGGGATTGAGTGCTGAACAGATTTTTTGACAGCAGCGCTTGCCTATGCATCACGTAAACTCAATCATCCTGTATTGGTTGCATGACAACGGTGGAGCTCAAAGGGCGATCGCCGCTGCGCGACCACGGCCAAGAATTGGTAAAATTTCGGCAAACCGTCTGGCTCTGGTTATGGCTGCCGATCCCGTCGATGCCTTGTTTCCGGAAGTTGGGGGGGAGTGGGACCTCAGCCGTCTGTATGCCGATTTGGAGGCGGCCGGCGGCAAGCCCCTCAAGTCCACCGAAAAAGCCTGTTTGCGGGGGCTGCTCAGCCGGTACCGTCCCGGCCAGATTGCCTATCTCCTGTCCTGGACATCGGGGGCGCTGCGGGTGGAATTAAACAAGGGGTTGTACCGCTCGATCGAAGCGTTGGCGGGGCAGCCGGGCAACACCCTGCGCTGGGAAAAAGTCGGCAATTGGCTGGAAGCCAAGGGCTACCGGCGAGCGCGGATCGCCAGCCAACCCCAGGCGGCGGTGGATTGGGGGGCCGCGCCGACCCTGGGGGTGTTTTTCGGGCGTGACCGGGAGCGATCGCAACTGGGGCAATGGTTGCAAGACCCCTCCTGTCGGTTGTTGGCGTTGTGGGGGCAGGGGGGCATCGGCAAAACGGCGTTGGCGGTACATCTGGTGGAGCAGCACAACGGGGCCTTTACCGGCGTGGTCTGGCGATCGCTGCGCCATGTGCAGACGGTGCCCCAATTGTTTCGGGAGTTGGCGGGGGAAAGCATCGATCCCTTGGCTTGGTTCCGCGCCCAACGGCGGTTGTTGGTCTTGGATGATTTCGAGACGGTGCTGCAGGAAGGGGAACTGGCGGGGGTGTATCGGCAAGGACTCGAAGGCTACGGCACTCTGCTCACCCGCGTGGCCCAAGAGCGCCATCAGGGCTGTTTGTGGGCGATCGGACGGGAACAACCCAAAGAAGTGGCGATCGAAGCGGGGGAAGGCCAAGCGGTGCGATCGTGGCGGCTGGGGGGCCTTGATGAGTCGGGGAGCCGTGACCTGCTGCGGCAGCGGGGATTTACCGGCCAGGAAGGGGGACTGCAGGAACTGATTCAGCAATACCGGGGCAACCCTTCCGCCCTGAAAATGGTGGCCGTGACCATCCGGGATTTGTTCGATGGCAACGTCGTGGCGTTTCTGAAGCAGACCACCCTCGGACTGGGGGATGTCTTGCAAAACCTGTTGTATTCCCAATTTGAGCGGTTGTCCCCCCTCGAAAAAGATTTGCTGTTTTGGTTGGCCCTCCAGCGGCGACCGGCCAGCCTGCGTCAATTGCGGGAAGCCCTGACCCAAGCCGCGGCCGACAGCCTGGGGGCCATGGAATCCTTGCATCGGCGGGCCCTGGTGGAAAAAGCCCCCCTTGAAGATACCGTGCATTTTCAGCTAGAGCCGGTGATCGGCAAATATGTCAACAAAAAGCTGCTCGATGAATGGGGGCAAGAAATTGAACAACTGGTAACCCGCAAGAGTTTGCAAGATTGCCTGCGGTTGCAAAGCCATGCCCTGGTGGAAGATGTCGCCCCGGAAGCAGTTCAAGCGGCCCAAATCCGACTCACCCTCAAACCCCTCAAAGATCGCTTGCAGGCCACGCTGCAACACCACGGGCGATCGCGCGGCGAGCTCATGGAAGCCCTCCAGTCAAACCGCGACTTTGGGGGCTACACCGAAACCAATTTGCGCTTGCTGGGTTTGGTCTAAACGACCCGTCTGGCCCGACAATAAAATGGATGTGGGAAAATGTTCCTGGCTACTATCTAGTTTTTTGTCAAAAGTTTTACGTAAGTCATGGTCGATCCTGAGATTGAATTGGTGCTGAACCGTTTTGAGGTGAAGTCCCTCACGGAAGTGGATCGCACTTTTTGGGTGTACACCTGTCGGTTTGACGAACTGCCGGAAGGGACGGAATTCCATCGGCGATTGGCGAGCGTGGCGTATCGGGTGGGGGTGGTGGCCGTGGCGATCCGTTCGCGCCCGGAGTTGATCACCCGTGACCCGATCGCCGAAGAGAACTGGCAGGGGGATGGTTGGCAGTTGACAGCGGTAGCGGAACCGCGGGTTTTGGATAGCACTCGGCCGGGCGATCGCCAAATTCTGGAAGCGTTTGAACGTCGATCTTTGGAAACGGCGCTGCGGCGCATCTCGCACAAGGCGGAGGTAGAGCGGGCCCCAGAAGGGGGATTCATTTGGTGGGTTACCGATGAAAAGGGGATCGAAAAATCCGGCAGCGGTTGGGAAATTCACCGCGGCCGCCACATCGATGTACACATCGCCGAGAACGGAAACCTGTATTTGGAAGTCGATTTGCACTACCGATTTCACACCCCACAAACCCTGCACTGGTGGCTCACCCATTTTCCAGAACTAGAAGACAGCATCCGCCACGTTCGGAACACCTACCGCAAACCCGATAAACCGGAACCCCTGAGCTGGCTTTACGAAAATTGGAGTGAGGCAGACCCAGAATCCATCGAAATCCCGAATTTGGGTATCAGTCTCGCCGCATACCACCGCCGGGAGGGAGCCACCGAGGAAGCCATACAGACTTCAAAAGTGGTGTACGTCAAAAGGCAGCAGTCGGATCGCACCCCTGTGGCCCACCTCTCTCAACGGCTGACCCCCAGCCTCACCTTGGAAATGCTCGCAGGTTTGAAGGAACGGTCTGGCATCACAGCGGCCGAAAAATCCGAAATCGAGTCGGTATTTGCCTGCATTCGCAAAAACTTGAGCGCCCGCCTCACCGAGTCCCAAGCCACGGCCAATTTCTTGCGAGAAAGCATTTACGGACTGACAGAAAAGGTCACACCGTGCCGCGTTTTCGGGGTATCCTTGCCAAAGGCGACCCTGTTGGCGAAGGGCGATCGCCCCATTCCGCCGGTGGCGGAGGTAAAGCGTGTGGGCTGTGCGGTGCCGGGCGAAACCCGTCTGGGGTGCCTGAACCTGTTCAACAACGCGCGGAAGTATCCCGATGTCGTCCGGGAATGCCTTGAGGACGTCGCGCGGCAGACCGGTGTAGACCTCCATATCGACTCCTATCGTACCCAACAGGATTACCCAGACGAGAGCCTAGACCAAGCCCGTTTTTGGCGCACTTGGGTCAGCGAAGGCATCCGCACGGTGTTGGTGGTGATGCCCCGATCGGAGCGCAAGCAGACGATTCGCAAACAGGCCCTGCAGGTGGGCATTGCCACTCAATTTATGGTGCCCCTACCCAAAGCCAATGACTACAAAGCGTTGAATGTGGTGTTGGGGTTGTTGTGCAAAGCCGGTTGGCAACCCGTGCGCCTCCAGCCAGAGGAAAATTGGGCAGATTTGGTGGTGGGGTTTGATACCGGCACCGATCGCAGTTTGTACTACGGCACCTCGGCGTTTGCGGTGTTGGCAGACGGGCAAAGTTTGGGCTGGGAATTGCCCAGCGTGCAGACCGGGGAGAAATTTGATGGGGCCGCCATCTGGCGCACCGTCGTGAATCTGATTTTGCGGTTTGAGGAGAAATGCGATCGCTCCCCTCGCCAAGTGTTGCTGATGCGGGGTGGTCTGGTGCAGAGCGATGAGTTTGAGGAAACCATTGGCCATCTCACCGCAGCAGAGATAGCCGTAGATGTGTTGGGGGTACGCAAAAGCGGCACCGGCCGCCTTGGGATTCTGGCAAATGGGGTGTACAAAGATGCTCCCTTAGGCAGCACAGTGTTTTCGGAAAAGTCTTTTTTAACTTTTGAGGGGTTC
>DMPD01000290.1 GCA_003456125.1 Cyanobacteria bacterium UBA8156
CGCAAAGTGTCTCATTTTTATCTGAAACGACTATATGTGTTAAGGTGGCAGCCCAAACGCCGCCTCAACTCAAGCCTGCACTCGAGCCTCCTCAACCGCACGAGTCTCGCGGTAAAGGTGATCCTCCATCCGCTGCTTCAGCTCTAGGTAGAGGGGCAAAGATTCAATGGCTTCGCGCTTGCGCGGGCGAGGAAAAGGAACCATTAGCACCTCATCAATGCGGGCCGCCGGGCCGCGAGTCATCATCACAATTCGATCGGACAGCAGCAACGCTTCCTCAATACTATGGGTAATGGCAATCGCCGTCTTGCGCTGCTGTTCCCAAATGCGTTCAATCTCTTCTTGGAGGTAGCCCCGCGTCAAGGCATCCAAAGCGCCAAAAGGCTCATCCATCAGCAAAATTTGCGGGTCAATGGCCAAAGCACGGGCAATGCCAACCCGTTGCCGCATCCCCCCCGAAAGCTCGTGGGGATACTTCTTCTCCGCTCCCATCAACCCCACCAGATGAACGTATTCTCTGGCCCGCCGCCGCTGTTGCACCATTGGCATGTCCGGGTACACCGTTTCGATCGCAAAGCGGACATTGTCTTCCACCGTCATCCACGGCATCAGCGCATAGCTCTGAAATACCATGGCCCGATCCGGGCCCGGGCCCGTCACCAGCTTGCCATTGATCTCGACCGTACCACTGGAGGCCTTGCTCAAACCCGCCAGGATGCTCAACAGCGTAGATTTACCGCAACCGGATGGCCCAATAATCGACACAAACGTGTTGCGTTCAATATCCAAACTGATGTCATCCAGCGCCACAAAGTCTGGCTTGACGCGACGAAACAGCTTGGCCGTCCAACTGCGATCGCCGGGGTAAATTTTGGTGATGTGGCGCAGAGAAACCTCGATATCACAATGGGCAAAGGTCTCACCTTCTTGTTCGGTTTGAGAGGTCGAAGAAAAAGCATTGGTCATGATCCAGTTTGCCTACCAAACGAAACAAAACTTTGCAGGAGTCCGAAAGCACGGTCAAGCACAATTCCAACCAAGCCAATCGCGACGATTGCCGTGAGGATGCTGGTAATGCTGAGGTTGTTCCACTCATTCCAGACGAAATATCCTACCCCGGTTCCGCCCACCAAAATCTCAGCCGCCACAATCACCAGCCAAGAAATGCCGATACTGATGCGCAGTCCTGAGACAATGTAGGGAGCAGCCGCCGGTAGTATCACCTTGACAATGGTGCGCCATCGCGAAGCCCCCAGCATTCGAGCCACATCCAGGTAGTCTGAGTTCACATTGCTCACACCAAACTTGGTATTCACCAAGGTTGGCCAAACGCTGGTAATCGCAATTACAAAGATCGCCGTCAGCTCAGAGTCTTTGAAGAGACCCAATCCCAAAGGCAACCAGGCCAGCGGCGAAACCGGCTTCAACAACTGGATGTAGGGGTCAATGGCCTTGGACGCAACCGCTGAGAGCCCTACAGCAATGCCCAAAGGAATCGCCACCAGAGAACCCATCGTAAACCCAATGGCTACCCGCCGTAGACTAGAGAGCAGGTGCCAGCCAATCCCCTTGTCGTTGGGGCCCGCATCGTAAAACGGGTCAGAAAACCAACCCCACAAATCGATCAAAGTCCGGCTGGCAGAAGGCATCAGCTTCGCAAACCAACCGGCTTGCGCCCCCAGTTCCCATAGCCCTAAAAACAGCAACAGGGAGCCCAAAAACAGCACAAAAGCCTGTAGATCCTGATTGGGCAGCACCTTGGCCAGCCACTTGGTTGGATTGGTGAGACGACTTTTGGATTTCATCACGATAAATCTCAAAACAGTACAGGCAAGACAGCCAGATGCAGAAATTACACCCCGAAATCTTTGATTTGCTGCTCCACGTAGGCACTCGCATTGGCCGGATCGAACTCATCAAACTTTAGTTTTTCCACCCGCAGGGCTTCCGAAGGCGAATTTTGACCCAGTTCTTTCGCCAGCTCTCGGGCCAGATCCGTGAGGAATACCCGTTTGCCAATAGCCGCATGGTCTGCTTTTTCCTTCGGTAGAAAATCCCAGCGCATCAACTGGGATGAAATCCAGTAGGAAAAGCTCTGCCAAGGATAGGGATCAAAGCCAATGCGATCCGGAACACTCCGCTGGTTCCCCAAACCGTCTTCAAACTCTCCGGTGAGTACGGCCGCTACCACTTCTTCCGGCTGATTGAGAAATTGTCTTTCTGAGATGGCCGTGGCAATTTCCTTGCGATTGGCAGGGTTGTTGGCATAGACGGTGCCATCAATAATCGCCTTGTTGACGGCGCGGAAGGTGTTGGGGTGGGCCTCAATCCATTGGTCACTGGCGGCAAAAGCACAGCAGGGATGACCCGGCCACAGATCTTTGGTCAGCAGGTGAATGAAACCAGCTTTCTCAAACACAGCTCGCTGATTGAAGGGATCGGGCATGAGCATGGCATCCATGTCCCCCACCGAGAGCCGGGCGACACTGTCGGGTGGCGGTACCGGAATGATTTTTACATCTTGATTGGGATTCAGCCCCCCCGCCGCCAGGTAGTAGCGTATCAGTAAATTGTGCATCGAGTAGGGGAAGGGCACACCAATCGTAAAACCTTTGAAATCCGCAGCTTCCTTCACCTTGTCCTTGTACTTCATCGCCACCGTGATGGCTTGCCCGTTGATGTTCTCAATGCTGGCCAACTTCACCCCAAAAGTGGCAGAACCCAGCCCCAAGGTCATGGCGATGGGCATCGGGGCCAACATGTGATACGCATCCAGCTCACCGGCGATCGCCGAGTCGCGGATCGCTGCCCAACTGGGCATTTTCACGACCTGAACATTCAGACCGTGGCGCTTGTAGAAGCCCAAGGGCTCCGACATGACGATCGGGGTAGCGCAAGTGATGGGAATAAAGCCGATTTTCAGATCGGTTTTTTCCAAGTTGGCGGGGGGAGGAGCGGTTGCCGTCGGTGCATTCTCGGCGGGAGGGGCAGTCGTTTCGTCGGCTTGCTGACCACAACTAGCCAGGCTGACCAGCGCCGCGCCAATAGCCATGTTGCGGAGAAATTCGCGACGGGTAGCCCCTTGCACCCGGGTGGTTTCCGCGAAAAACTCGTTGGACTGGGGGCCAAAAGCGGCGGCGAAAGCATTTTCCAAGCCACCGGCGGCGCTAGCCAGTTCTCGGGCTAAGGTTTCTCGCTCTGGGTTGCCACGGCCCGCCATGCGAAAGAACAGCTCTTTGCGCAGCTCCGTCATCGAAAGAACATGGGCCAAAGAAGCCGCTTCAGAGCGGTAGAAACCCATCCGCCATAGGTCTTCTATGGCCACCAAAGGATCCGATGGCATTCCCGCCAGGGCTGATTCAGTACCATGAAACTTGCCACAAGTCCAACACGGAGATAGGGGCGCATTCTCCCCCGCTGCGCCCTGTGAGATGGTCTCAGCCCACACCATACCTACCGCTCCCCTGCGTACTGGGGAGCATTAGAACACCGCGGGACGGAGTGATTTGTATCCAGAACTACAAGGAGAGAACTTGACGTGAACGTCAGAACGACGTTAACGAGGTTGGCCTACCACAGTGATGTACAGTACGGCTTCCGTGGCGGGAATGCCCAACACTTCATTCACGGCATCATCAAAAAAGCCGGCAATGCCGCTGACTCCTAGCCCCAACCGAATGGCCGCTAGGTTCAAGCGTTGTCCCAAATGCCCCGCATCCAGGTGCAAGTAGCGATAGGCCCGTTCCCCCCAGTGGGCGATCGCCGCTTCCAGGTTGGCGGTGTGAAAAATCACCACCGCGGCATCCCGGCCCAATTCTTGGCCTAAACACAGAAAGTGCAATTCCTGCTCAAACCCACTGAACCGAATTTGGCGCAATTCATTGGCCTGCGGGGCGTAATAGTAACAACCCTGCTCCAAGCCGGTGACCCGGGTGACGGCCAGAAAGGTTGACACCGATTCCCGGGCAAAAAAGTCGGGGTGGGGATTCAACCCCGCCTCGCCGTAGGATTCGGGCTGGTAGGTAAAATGCAGCAGCGCCTGGAGTTCGCTCAAATCCATCGCTTCACTGCGGAAAGCCCGCGTCGATCGCCGCCGCAACAACGTGCTTTCCAGTTCCTGACCGTGGGGACCCCAATCCAGCGGTGCCGTGGCCATGGGCACCCGCTGGCAAAACGGAAAATTGTATTTGTCGGCTGCCGGCGGCAGGACAACCTCGGCATCCCACCGGGGGGGATGGTCCAAGCAACTGGCGTGATGCAAGTAGGTCAGCAGGTGGCCTTCGGCCAAACGGGGATAGGATGCCACGCCAAGAGAAGGCCAGGCGGTAGGATAGCCCGCCACGGTTTGGGGTGGGTTGGTCTGCCGATCCAAAAGGGCGATCGCCACCAGCGCGGCTTCTTCTTCGCCGTCTACAAACAACACTTCATTGAGGGCTTTATCGGCAAACCCCGCCCAGTGGCACGTCCGAAAATCGCTCAGGGTTGCGGCCAAATCCAGATTCCCCAACAAATGTCCGGTATCCAGACCCACCCGCCGGTACGCCCGGTCTTGGTAGCGCCAGGCCGATCGCTCGAAGACGGCCGTCACCACGATCGCCACCCGCGTTACCCGCAGCGCCGGATGCTCGCCGCAGGCCGCCAACAACCTGGGCCAGGGGTCCCCCGACCAGTAATGCACCAAACTGTGGGTGCGGGGCTGATAACCAAACAAGCCTGGCCGCAACACCGGCGTTCCCGCCGACACCAGGTAAATTTCCGCCGGATAGAGCCCCCCCGCCGACGGCGCTGCCCGCAAAAACACCGGCTCCCCTTCCCAGGAATCAACCCGGGCCGTCAACCCGTAGCTGCAATACAAAAATTTCGACAGCCGGGCCCACTGCTGGGCGATCGCCCCTTCGGTCACCACATCCACGGCTTCCCGTAGATAGGGCTTCAGATCGATCGTTTCCCCCGTCCGAAACTCCTTGAACGACGGTGGCTTTCGGCTCCAGTCGAGGGGTTTGGCTTTTGCTTCCAGCGTGTCCGGATCGTACTTCGTGCGATCGTGGAAGTACTGGGCCAAGGACATGGCCATCTCAAGCCACCGACTGGGCCTTCACCCGGTTGGGAGTATTGGTCAGGGAGTAATGCAAACGGTTGAGGGCATCCACATAGGCCTGGGCCGAAGACACAATCACATCCGTACTGGCAGCATGGCCCGAAAACACCCCCGTCTCGTGCCGCAGCCGTACCGTCACCTCACCCAACGCATCAATCCCCGCCGTCACCGACTGCACCGCGTATTCCAACAACTCATTGGGCAAGCCAATGGCTTTATCCAGGGCCTTGTAAGCAGCATCGACCGGGCCGGTACCAATGGCCACCTCGGTGACTTCGCGACCATCCGGCAGACGCACCATCACCGTTGCCGTCGGAATCTCACTGCTGCCGCAACTCACCTGCACCCGCTCCAATTTGTAGGCTTCGGGCACATAGCGGATTTCATCCCCCACGATCGCGGCCAAATCCAGATCGGTGATTTCTTTTTTCTTATCGGCGATTTCTTTGAACCGGATAAAGGCTTGATTCAGTTCCTGCTCGCTGAGATCGTAGCCCAATTCCCGCAACCGGGTACCAAAAGCATTGCGCCCCGATAGCTTGCCCAACACAATTTGGTTGTCCGTAAGGCCAATGGAGCGGGCATCCATGATCTCATAGGTGAGGCGATTTTTGAGCACCCCGTCTTGGTGAATTCCCGACTCATGGGCAAAGGCGTTGGCCCCGACGATCGCCTTGTTGGGGGGCACCAGCATTCCCGTGAGGTTCGAGACCAATCGGGAAGTACGGTAAATTTCTTGAGTGTGAATGTGGCAAAGGGGTTCGGTGGCGTCGGCCGGCCGCCCGAAATAGGGATTGAAGTAGCTGCGGCGCACATGCAACGCCATCACCAACTCTTCCAACGCTGCGTTGCCCGCCCGTTCCCCAATGCCGTTGATCGTGCATTCCAACTGGCGCGCTCCGTTCTTCACACACTCCAGAAAGTTGGCGACCCCCACCCCCAAATCATCGTGGCCGTGGATCGAAATCACCGCCTGCTCAATGTTGGGCACGTTCTCGCGAATGCCCCGAATCAGGGCCCCAAACTCTTCGGGCATGATGTAGCCCACCGTATCCGGAATGTTGATGGTGGTGGCTCCCGCCGCAATCACCGCCGTGAGAACCTGGTACAAAAACTCTGGATCGGAACGGGTGGCATCCTCCGGCGAAAACTCCACATCGGCACAGCGCCCCGCCAGCTTTTCCTTGGCGTAGGCCACCATGGCTGGGGCGATCGCCAAGACCTCTTGCCGGGTTTTGCGCAACTTGTGTTGGAGGTGAATATCGGAGGTGGCCAAAAAGGTGTGGATGCGGGCCCGGGCCGCCGGGGCCAGGGCTTCGGCGGCCGCATCGATGTCTTGCTTGGTGGCCCGGGCCAGACCGCAAATTACCGGGCCGGTTTCGGTGCCCACCACCCGCGCAATTTGCTGTACCGCCTGAAAATCTCCCGGGCTGGCGAAGGGAAATCCCGCTTCGATAATGTCTACCCCCAGCCGGGCCAGTTGCTGGGCGATCGCCAATTTCTCTTCGGCGGTGAGGGTAGCCCCCGGCGACTGTTCGCCATCCCGCAGGGTCGTATCGAAAAACAAGACGCGATCGGGGGCGACGGGAAAGGGGCAGTTGCGGTAAGCTGAATCGGCGGCCATAGGTGTTGTTGCAAACCCGTATTGTGTAGTGTAGCGCATGGCTTCTTTTTCTGAGCCGAGGGAACCGGGTGGCTTCTCGTTGGCGCGGGTGTTGGTGGCGATTGGCCTGCCCGCCTTGGCCCTGATGGCCTATCTCAGTTTTCAGTTTTTGCGGGACCCCTGGACGCATTATTGGCCGTTTTTGGCCGAGGCCCCACCTCTGCCCACGGGCGGTTTGGAGACCCCCCTCACGATCGCCGAAATCAACGAAGACTTGGCGGCGGTGCAGCTCAAGCTGGGGCCGCCTTTGTTTTTTGAGGCGCAGGAGTCGCGGCGGCTAGCCCCCAGGGCGGTGCAGGTGTATCCGGTACTGGGCACCACCAGTCAGGAAATTCGGGAAATTCGGGTGTACGAGCGGGCCACCGAAAAGTCTGAGAAGCTGCGACTCTTGGCCCGGTTGGCGGTGGAAGGCTTGGAAGATACCTTTGTGCGATCGCCCGGTCTCAAGTACAACCCGGCTGGTCAGCAAAAGTTGGCGTTGGGGAGTCGGTTACCCCTGACGGCCTTGACGGTGATTCCGGGGCCGGCGCCAGCGGCGGGCATCTGGTTTTTGGCCCATGGTCGCACCGGCCAAAACCCCTACGGCCAAGTCTTGGTCTACACCGCGGGCGATCGCCCGATCCTCGAAAATTTGCTGGATTGGACGAGTCCGGCCGGGCAGTTGCCCAAGTGGGAAACCCTGTTGGCTGGGGCCTACACCTGGGCCACCCCCAACGCCAAATCTCCCTTTGCCGCCGACGAACAACAGTTGGTGGTGTACCAAAACCAAATTTACGAGCCGGATTTGCGGGTGTATCGGGTCGCCCAGCCCCAAAACCCCACCCGCCCCTTTGAATTGCGCCAGGTCACCCTCAACGAAGCCGTGGATATGCCCGCCGCCTACCGCCGGGCGATTGAATTGGCAGGGGCCGGCCTCTGGTCGCCAGCGCTGCAGGAA
>DMPD01000197.1:0-8614 GCA_003456125.1 Cyanobacteria bacterium UBA8156
TCTCGGGATAGTGCGGGACAGCACCACCCGCAACGGGTTGTGGGGGGAGACCCCATGGCTGGTCAGGGCGGGATTGTCTTGGCGGACGGTGCCCCCGCCGGTGATCACCGCATCGCAGGCGGCTCGCAGGTGCCACACCCGTTGGCGGGCCTGGGGGCCGGTAATCCAAAAACTGTGGCCCGTGTCGGTGGCGATGGCACCGTCGAGGGTGAGGGCGGTTTTCCAGATGCCGAAGGGGCGACCGGTGCGCACCCGATGGCAAAAACCTTCGTTCAGGTCTTGGCAAGCCGTTTCGCAAACCCCCACCACCACTTCGATTCCCGCTTGCCGCAACCGGGCAAGGCCTTGCCCTTGCACCCGGGGGTCGGGATCGACCGTCCCCACCACCACCTTGGTAATACCGGCCTGCACAATGGCTTCGGTACAGGGGGGGGTACGGCCATAGTGGTTGCAGGGTTCCAAATTGACGTAGAGGGTAGCCCCGGTCACGTCGTGGCCCCGGGCGATCGCATCCCGTAGGGCCCAAACTTCGGCATGGGGCTCCCCCGCGCGGGGATGAAACCCCTCCCCCAGCAATTGACCTCCCCGGATAATCACGGCCCCTACCTGCGGGTTGGGGGCGGTGCGGCCCTGACGTGCCAAGGCCAAGCAAGCATTCATCCAACGTTCCTCGGTGGTCACGATCTACAATGGTTTGGAGAGAGGGGAGAGGGAATGCCGTTACGCCATCGGGTTTTCGGACTGGCGTTGGCGGCGGCTTGCTTGGGGGTAGCCGTTGCCGAAGCGAGTCGGCCAATACCTTGGTGGATTCGACTGGTCTTGTTGAGCGGCGTGGTCACGATCTTAGCCTGCCGTATCAGCACTTGGTGGGAAGCCGCTTGGTTGGCTGCGATCGCCCGTTTGCAGGAGCCTTGGATCGGTTTGCATGGGAAGCCAACAGAGGGGCACGCCTTGGCCGAGGGACTGTACCAAAAATTGCAGCCAGTGGTACAGGCTTACGCAGAGCAGCACCTCCAGATCCACCAACAGCTTTGGGCCCAAGAGCGCGATCGCCTGCATTCGGAGGTGCGGTTGGCGCAGGGGGAAAACCGGCGGTATCAGCAGCAATTTTATGAGTTGATCCACCGGTTGGAGGGGGTTTTCGGGTTGTGGGATGCGCAAGCCCAGAAATGGTTGTACTTGAGTCCCCACAGCGAGAATTTGTGGGGCGTGGGCCGAGCCGTTTTGTTGCACGAGCTGCACGGTTGGCTTACAGCGGTGCATCCCGACGATCGGGCGCGGGTGGGGCAGCAGTTGCGGGAGCCCGCCTACCCCTTGACCTTGGAATACCGAGTGATGCCGGAAAAATGGGTGCGCGATCGCTGGTTTGCGGTGCGCGACGAAGCCGGGCAGGTGGATCGGGTGTTGCGGATTGCCGAAGACATCAGCGATCGCCAGCGGGTGGAGCGGCTGAAGGGGGAATTTATTTCGATTGTCAGCCACGAATTGCGCACCCCTTTGACTTCCATTCGGGGTTCCTTGGGGTTGTTGGCTTCGGGGTTGTTGGCCGATCGCCCGGAACGGGCCCAGCGGATGTTGACGATCGCTTCGGCGGAGGTGGAGCGGTTGGTGCGGCTGGTGAACGACATTTTGGACATCGAGCGGCTGGAACTGGACAAAATATCCATCGAAAAAAACTGGTGCGATGCCGGCAAATTGCTATCCCAGGCCGTAGACATCATTTATCCGCTGGCGGTGGAAGCGGGGGTTAATTTACTGGTGTTTCCGGTGGCGGTGACGATTTGGGCCGATGGCGATCGGATTGTGCAGACCCTCACCAATCTCCTCAGCAATGCGGTGAAGTTTTCGGAGCCCGGCAGCAAAGTGACGGTTTCCCTCCGGCAGGCTGCCAACGAAGCGATCTTTCAGGTGAGCGATCGGGGGCGGGGCATCCCCCCCGATAAACTGGAGGTGATCTTCGGCAAATTTCAGCAGGTGGATGCCACCGATTCCCGGCGGCGGGGGGGCACCGGTTTGGGGCTGGCCATTTGCCGCAAAATTGTGGAAATTCACGGGGGGCGCATCTGGGTGGAAAGCACCTTGGGTCAGGGCAGTACGTTTCATGTGGCGTTGCCGTTGCAGCCGGCCTGTACCTTGCCATGAAAACCCCCACGGATTGGATCGCCCAATGGCGGGCAGAATTGCGACCCGGCCAGCAGGCATTGGCGGATTGGCAGGGGGGAGAACTGGCGGTATCGGCGGTGCCCGGCGCGGGCAAATCTACAAGTATGGCGGCCGCGGCGGCGATCGCCATTGCCCGATACGGATTATCCCGGCCAAAGCAATTGGTGTTGGTGACCTTGACCCGGACGGCGGTGGCCAACCTCCGACGCAAAATTGTGGATCGGTTGCGGGTTGCCCGGTTGCCCCTGGGGAGTTTCAGCGTCACCACTTTGCACAGTTTGGGGCTGACCCTCGCCCGTTCCCATCCCGCCTTGTCGGGGTGGACGGAAGGGGAAACCCTGCTGTGGACGGAGGCGCAAAAACAACGGGCCCTGCGCCAGGCGGTGGCCCAGTGGATCGAAGATCAGCCCCGCCTCTGGCAAGATTTGGTCAGCGGCCGCGGGTTCGACGGCGAAGACACAGAGCGGTTGCGGCGGGAAACGCTTTTGCGCAGCGAACTGTTGCCGGCGATCGCCAAGGAAGCCTTGATGGGGGTCAAAAGCACCGGCCTGACGGTGGCCGAGTTGGCGGATAGCCGCAGCCCCCTCCTGCAATTGGCGGGCGAACTGTACACCCGCTACGAGGCGTTGCAGCGGGCCGCCGGGGCGATCGATTACGATGACATGACCGTGGGAGCGCTGCGGGTTCTCGCGGATCCGGCGGTGCGGGCCCAATGGCAGGCCCAAACCTTTGCGGTATTTGAAGATGAGGCCCAGGATTCGACGCCCCTGCAGTCCCGGTTGTTGGAAATCTTGGCGGCTGGCGATGGGCAGCGCCATCTGGTGCGGGTCGGCGACCCCAACCAATCGATCAACGCCTCGTTTACGGCGGCCGATCCCCGTTTCTTTCGGGAATTTTGCGATCGCTGCGCCCAGCAAAACCGGCTGGTGGTGATGGATCAAGCGGGCCGCAGCAGCCCGGAAATTATCGCCACCGCCAATGCCCTGGTGCGTTGGGCCAACGTTTCCATCTACGGTCAACCGGAACCGCCCTTTCGCCTCCAGATTCTGCACCCTGTACCGCCGGGCGATCGCCAAGGCAATCCGGTGGCGTTGGGCCCCGGCGTGGAAATTCACTTCCCCAACACCATTCAAACCGAAGTGCAAACCCTGGGCGATCGCCTGCAACAACTGCTTCAAGACAACCCCAATCTCACCGCGGCCATTTTGGTGCGCCAACACAACCATGCCCGATATGTGGCCAACCACCTGCCCAAAACCCTCAACCTGTACGATGCCGAGAGCCGGGAACGGCAATCGCAAATCCCGACGGAATTGCTAAAGGTGTTGCAATTTTTGGGGCGGCCCCATTCTCCCGAGCGGCTCCGGCAAACCCTGGAAGTGTTGCGGGAACGGCAGTTGATCCCCCCCGGCGATCTCAATGCTTGGGCCGCTTCCCCCGAAACCTTTTTGTATCCTACCCCCCTGGACCCGGCGATCGCCTCACCGGCCCGGCAGAAATGCATCGGCTTGCTGCAGGCCCGGCTGCAATTGCCCGTTTCCTACCTCTTGCCCTTTGTGGCCCTCACCTTGGACTACGATGCCGGGGAGTTGGCCACCACCGATCAACTCGGCCAAACCTTGCACAGCCGCCTGCGGGGCCGCTACGACCTGCCTACCCTGACGGCCGCCCTCGAAGAAGGGGTATTGAACCATGCCTTTGCCGTGGAGGACGAAACCGAACCCCTCGAAGAACGATACATGCAGCCGGGGCGGGTGACCCTCACCACCCTGCACAAAGCCAAGGGGTTGGAGTGGGATGTGGTGGGCATTCCCTTTCTGCACGAGCGCACCTGTCCCGGCAGTGCCTATGTGCCCGAACCCCAGCGGTTTTTGGGGGATTACAGCCTCCCCGAAGTCCTGCGGGCCCAATTGCGGGCCCTGGCTGCTGCCGAAGCTTTGGCCGAGCCGGCGATCGCCTGGGAGCGGCACAAGCAACTCCGCCAAAGCGAAGAACTGCGGTTGCTGTATGTGGGGATCACCCGGGCCAAACGGCGGTTGTGGCTCTCGGCGGCGCAACGGGGGCCCTTGAGCTGGAATGCGCCGGACAAGTGGGAGGATTTGCGGCCGTCGCCGGCGTTGGTGGCTCTTTCTTCCTAGCCGTAGACCATTCCGGTTCTCCTGTGGGCGCAATGCGCCGCACGGTCAGCTTCTCCAGAGCTTGCGCCCCCAGCCCCTCTGCTGAAGCGGGAGAGGGATTTAGGGTGAGGGGAGTTTGGCGGTTTTTTTGTGGTTAGATAGAAGCTTGGTCGGTTTTTGCGGGGATCAGCCGCAAAAGGTAACGGGGAAAGTACGGTGCGAATCCGTCGCTGTCCCGCAGCTGTGAAGGGGGTTTCCCTGAGTCAGAATGCCCGCCTGCCAAACATCCATCCAATTTTTCTGCGAGGCACGGAAAAGTGGCACAGCGCGTTTGGCGGCTCCTCTTGGGGGGCTCAGTTTTGGTGTTTTTGCGGGTACCGGTAGCGATCGCCCAGCCGGTGGATTTGGAGCTAACGGTTACGGAACAGTTGTTGCGGCGATCGCTTTCGGGGCCGTTTCGGGGGGAAGGAACGGTACGGGACGGCACCCGACCGGCTTACACCATCACCCGCGAAGAGTTGCAGCAGCAGGGGGCCCGCACGGTGCGGGAAGCCCTGCGGTTTTTGCCAGGGGTGAACGTCGACAGCACCGCCGGCACCGAGGTGAATGCCCTTTCCCGGTTGGCGATTCGGGGGAGCAACACCTCCCAGGTTTTGGTGTTGCTGGACGGTCGCCCCATCGACGAATTGGGGTTTGGCGGGTTTGATTTGTCGGAAATCTCCACCGAAACCATTGAACGGATTGAGGTGATTCCGGGGGGCGGTTCCACCCTCTACGGCTCCGGGGCGATCGGCGGGGTGGTCAACATCCTCACCACCCAGCCCCAGACCCGCACCGCCGCAGCGGAATTGGAATTGGGGGATGTGGGCTTCAACCGCCAGACCCTGACCGTGGGCGATCGCACCGATGGGTTTTCCTATTTGTTCAGCTACAGCCGCACCCAAGCCCAAAACAATTATTTTTTTACCATTCCCGAAGCCAATTTCTCGGGGTTTCGGCAAAACAACGACGTGTTGTACAACAACTTCCGGTTTCAGGGGACCCTAGCCACCGGGCGCGGTACCCTCAAACTGAACACGTTGTATCTGGGCAAGGATCAGGGGGTGCCGGGGGGAGTCCCGGTACCGAATCCGGTGTTTGGGTCGGGGTTTTTCAACAGTTTGACCGATCGCCAACGGAAGTATACCGACCAAGTGTTGACCGATCTGCTCTGGGAGCAGCCTTTGGGGGAGGGCAACGATTCGACCCTGACGGCGCGGATTTACTACGATGCCCTCAACAGCCGGTTTGAAGACCGCATGACCGAAATCACGGGGTTAACGTTGGGGGATGGGGTGCCCACCTTGCGATCGCGCCCCAACACGCCGCGGCAATTCGACAACACCCAGCGGTCTTTGGGGGGACAACTGCAACACCGGTGGGCCTTTGCCCCGGCCCAAACCCTGGTTTATGGGGTGGATTACCGCCGCACCCAAAACCGGAACGTGGCCCGCAACTTGGTGGATGGCAGCGCCCGCGCCAGCTACGATGCCGAGTTGTCGCAGGGGGCATTGTTTGGGCAGTACCTTTGGGATTTTCTGCCGGGTTCCACGTTGCAGGTGGGATTGCGTCAAGAATTTGCCAGTTTGAGCCGGGGTTCGCAAACGGTACCGGCGGTGGGGCTGAAGGTGGGGTTGGGGGATACCACCCTGCGGGCCAACTACACCCGCAATTTTCGGGTGCCCAACGTGGTGAATTTGTTTTCGGTGGACCCCACCAACATCGGCAACCCCAACCTGAAGCCAGAGGTCGGCGATAGCTACGACGTGGGGTTGGATCAAAAATTGGGGGACATCGGTCTGTTGCGGTTCACGTATTTTGTGAACGACATCGCTGATTTGATTGCTTTTGAATCCATTTTTCCGGCAGTGAACGGGGTTTCCGGCACCTACACCAACTTGGGACGGGTGCGCACCACCGGATTTGAGGTGGCCCTCAACGCCGAAATCGCCCCCAATGTGCGGGTGGGGGTGAACTACACCAACACCGATCCCCGCATCACCGAAGACCGCAACCCGAACCTGGTGGGCCGCGAATTGCGGTTTGCCGGTGCGGATTTCTTGAATCTTTCTTTGGCTTACGACAACCCCAGCGGTTGGTACAGCGCCCTTTGGTTGCGCTCGGTGGCGGGCTATCCCACCAACAACACCAATACGGAATCCTTGGCGGGCTACACCACCCTTGACTTTCGGTTTCGGCTGCCCCTGGGCGATCGCCTGACGTTGTTTGGCGGTGTCGAAAATTTGTTGGATCAGCGGTACCAAGTATTTGCCGGGTTTCCCGATGGCGGGCGATCGTGGCGGTTGGGGGTCAGCGGTGCCTTCTGAAGTACGGCTGGTTCAGGTCTCCGATTTGCATCTGGGGTCTACCTATTTTCCGACCGACGCGAGTTGGCGGCGGGTACGGGCGGCGATCGCCGATTTGCGGCCGGAGCTTCTGGTCTGCACCGGCGATCTCACGGACGACGGTCAGCCGGCCGCGTGGTGTGAGGTCGTCGCCACCTTTTCGACCCTGGGCATCCCGTGGTACTGGGTGCCGGGGAACCACGATCGCCTCCGCAAAGCTCCGCAATCGGTGGGGTTGGGGGCCTGGCGGTTGTTTTTGCTGAATTCCACCGCCCCCCAGAGCCGACAGGGGGAAGGGGCGATCGGGCGATCGCAGTTGCTGTGGCTGCAACGGGCGTTGTCGCGCCGGAGGGAACCCTGGGCCTTGTTGGCCTGGCATCACTACCCCATTGGGTTTGCGGGAGATTTGGCCTGGCTGAACGAAATCGCCCTCACCGATGCCGAGGCGGTTTTGGCGGGGTTGACGGACTTTCCCCAGATCCAGGGATTGATGTTTGGCCATGGGCATCGGGCGGTGGCGGCGGCCTGGGGCCCCATTCCGGTGTGGGGCTGCCCGGCCACCGGCTACCAAGTGAGTTTGCCCAGCGATCCACCGTCGTGGCAACAACCGGGGTTTCGGGAATGGCTCCTCCGACCCGATGGCACCCTGCAAACCTGGGTGCACCGTGTGTAGGGTGGGCGTTTCCCAGAATTGGCGAGGTTGGTTCCCGCCCCTTTCCCAGAGGGGGGAGCGCAAAGCAACGTTTCTGATTTTTATCCAAAACATCCATAAATCATGAACACTTTGTTGAGGGGAGTGATCTGGCTTGGACTGGTCGGTGGGTTGGCGGGGTGTGCCGTGGCCCCTCCCACCTGTCCCGAGCCGTTTGTGGGCGATCGCCCTTCGTTTTCGCAACCCATCCAAATTCGCCATGCCCAGGGCTTTCGGGTCACCTACGGCCCCCACCACAAACTGGTAACCGTTGGCAACGCCCGCTATTTGTTGCAACCCTGTGGCGCTCCCCCGGCGTTCCCCGGCGATCGCGATCTGGTGCGGGTGACCGTGCCCGTGCGATCGCTGGCGGCCCTGTCCACCACCCATTTGCAGCACCTGGTGGATGTAGGAGTGGTGGATCGCCTGGTGGCCGTGGGTCGGGCCGCCGATGTCAGCCATCCTCAGATTCAACAACGTCTGGTTGCCGGCGCGATCCGGGAAGTGGGCTCTCCCGAAGCCCCCAACCATGAAGCCCTGTGGTTGCGGCAACCGGATATTGTGTTCAGCTATGTGAGCGATCCCAAGTTGCGAGAGGGCGGGGTTCCCGTTGCCCTAGTCTTGGAATTTCAGGAACATACCCCCTTGGCCCGGGCCGAATGGGGCAAATTCATAGCTTTGTTTGTGAACCGCGAAGCCGAGGCCGAACGGGTGTTTGCCCAAGTCGAAACCAACTACCAGCGTCTGGCCCGCACGGTGGCGACCCTCCGCCCCACGGTGTTGTTGAACTCCGCCTATCGCGGGCAATGGTTCATGCCGGAGGGGCAAAGTTTTGTGGCGAAACTGGTAGCCGATGCCGGCGGCCAACACCTGTGGGCCGATTTGGCGGGCACCGGCAGTCGGCCCCTGAGTTGGGAAGCCGTGTTTGTCCGGGGGCAGACCGCCCAAGTGTGGCTGCCGGGGCACCTCACCTGGCGCACCCGGCGCGAAGTGGTAGCCGAAGATCCCCGCTACGGTGAATTGACCGCTTTTCAGACCGGCCAGGTGTTCAACGCCATCGGCGAACCGGGTCAAGGCAACGATTTGTGGGAAAGGGGGGTGGCCCGTCCCGACGAAGTGTTGGCGGACTTGGTGGCCCTCTTCCATCCCGATCGCCTGCCCAACCACCACCTGCGCTACTTCCGGCGCTTGGCCCCCTAAGCTTGGTTGACCGTCAGCGCATCGGTCTCGTTTGCCCCCCTCTCCCCCGGTGGGAGAGG
>DMPD01000197.1:8928-9075 GCA_003456125.1 Cyanobacteria bacterium UBA8156
CCTCTCCCCCGGTGGGAGAGGGGTTTCATCCCTCGCATGCACGTCCTGCTCGCCAAAACCAAGTACCCCCGACTACCGGGGCGGCGGGTCTCGGCGCTCGATGTACAGCAGGTGCCGCAATTCCTGGGCCAGCCATTGGCGATCGCG
>DMPD01000128.1 GCA_003456125.1 Cyanobacteria bacterium UBA8156
TCCCGCGAAGAGGCGGCGCAAACCGATCGCCAACGGCAACGGCGATCGCCCCCCCGCTCGGCCGGTACCCCCCAAGCCTTGGCGGGACTGGTGCGCTGCGGTAGCTGCGACCAGTTGCTGCATTTGACCGTGACCCGTACCCGTCGCCAAGTGTATCGGTACCTGCGATCGCCCCGGTGTCCCCAGTCCCCCAAATGCCGGGCGATCGCCTATGACCCGGCCCTGACCCAAATTATCGCGGCGGTGTGCGCGGCCCTGGCCCCAACCATGCTGCCCGCTGTGCCCCGCCTCCAGACCCGCCAACAGGCGCTGCGCCAACAGTTGCAAGATCGGCAAGCCCTGCGCCCCCAATTGCCGTTGGGGCTGGCCCAAGGTTTTTTGGATGGGGAAACCCTGACCCTGCGCCAACAAAACCTGGATCGGGAAATGGCAACCCTCCAATCCCAACTGGCCGCCTTGCCGCCGTTTGATCCGGCCGGGGCGATCGCCAATTTGTCCCAGCCGGCGTTTTGGTGGGGGCTGTCGCCGGCGGAGCAACGCACCTACCTGCGGGAATTTGTGGCCGGGGTGCGCTGGTACACGACGGGCCCGGTGGTGGATTTTCACACGCCCTAAAAATCCGGTCTGGCGGGCTGCTGTTGCAAATAAGCCAAAAATTGTTGCAGTTCGGCGACCGTGAGATGCTGCCGCGATTCCTTGTTAAAAGCCTGTTTGAGGTACGCCTTCCCCTGGCGAGCATCCCATCCCAAACGCAACATTTCCACATCGGTTTGGCTGATGATGTCGGACAAGTCCAGGGGTTCTTCGGGGAGGGCGGGGGGAGCTTTTTTGACGGGTTTGGCTTCCGGTTTGGCTTCGACCGGCGGTGTCAGCAGTTCCGATAGCGGTAAGGGAGTGTAGGATTCCGGCAAGGCCGGCCGGCTGTAGCTGGGGGTCAACGTCGCCGTGCCGATCGCCTCGATGTTGCTGCCCACGCCCACAAACCGCAGGGCCCGCTCGACCGCCCGGTCTTCGGCCGCTTCCAAATGGCTGTCGGTACCCAAGGCGGTGCTGAGGGGGCGATCGCCATCGGAAACGGTGGCCCGCACCACATGCAGACCGTCGACCTTGGGCAAAATTTCCGTCTGGATGCTGCCTCCCGGATACCGAGATCGAAACTGCCCTAGGGTGTCCACCGCGCTATCTTTTACCGTAGGTTTTCATTCAGGTGACCTCTGTATTGTTGGTGAGAGCCAGGGACGGGGGGGCTGCCCCTGCGACCCATCTTTAGAGGTGACGATTAAGATTAAGAACTTTTGCCCCCTCCCCCACAAGGGGAGAGGGGAGGCAAGAGCGCCGATGCCCCTATAACCCACTTCTGATTGGTACTATACCTTGTGCCCATCCCTAGGGCGAACGGGCTGAGTCCAGGATTTCCACGCGATCGCCCACCCGGACATGGGCGGCGGCGGCCCATCCCCCCCGCAATTCCAACACGGCATCGGCCCACACGGCGGTCTGGGGATAGGTGGGGCAAGGCTCGGCGGCGCAGGGGGGCACCATCGCGGCGATCGCCACAATTTTGCCTTCCCGCAGAAACAGCATATCGAGGGGTACCGGCACGTTTTTCATCCAAAACTGCACCGGTTGGGGGCGATCGCCCGGAAACAGCATCCCCCGATCGTCCGGTAGGGCCGGTCGAAACATCAACCCCAGGGCTTGGGCTTGGGGGGTACGGGCCACCTCCAACTGCACCACGCGCCCCCCCAGACGGGCCGTCGCCGTAATGGGCAAAAACTGGGCCCGGGTGACATCAACCGTTGGCGGGATCGCCGCCGCAACCCCGGCGATCGCCAGCGAGAGGCAGAGAACGGGGAAAACCGTGTCAAAATTTAGGCAGCGTTGCCTGCCGGAACCGACCATGGCCCATCCTTTGTATGTTGCGTTTATCTGGCACCAACACCAACCGATTTACAAAAGTCCGATTGGCAACACCTACTGGATGCCTTGGGTGCGGCTACACGGTACCAAAGACTACCTGGATATGGCCCAGTTGTTGGCCCGGTTCCCGCGATTGCATCAGACGATTAACCTGGTGCCGTCGCTGCTGGTGCAACTCCAAGATTATATCGATGGCCACGCCTTCGATCCGTACCTGGAACTGTTGCTAAAGCCGGTGGAGCGGCTGGATGCCCAACAGGTACGCTTCGCGATTGAGCGGAGTTTTGATGCTTACCACCGCACGATGGTTTACCCCCACCCCCGCTACGCCGACCTCCTGGAACAACGGGAAAAACGGGGGGTGGATTGGTGCGTGCACCACTGGACGGCCGCCGACCTGAGTGATGTCTTGGCTTGGTTCAACCTCACCTGGATCGATCCCCTCTTCCGGGAAACCGATCTGGAAATCGCGGCCTGGTTTGCCAAAGGGGAAGGGTTTTCCTTGGGCGATCGCCAACGCATTTATGCCAAACAACGGGAAATTTTGGCGCAAATTGCCCCGACCCATCGCCAACTCCAGGAGAAAGGGCAACTGGAACTGACCACCACCCCCTACACCCACCCGATTTTGCCCCTGTTGGTGGACACCCACTGCGCCCGGGTGGCGGTGCCCGATTTGTTGTTGCCGGGCCACCGCTTTCAGTGGGAAACCGACCTCGATTTGCACTTCGTGAAAGCCAAGCAAATCTATGCCCGGTATTTTGGGGGCGAACCCCAGGGCCTATGGCCCTCCGAACAATCCGTCAGCCCGGCGATGTTGCCCTACGTCAGCCGCCATGGGTTCCGCTGGCTCTGTTCCGATGAAGGTGTCTTGGGATGGTCTTTGGGCCACTACTTCCGCCGCGACGAGCAAGGACAAAGTTCGGCTCCCCACCTGCTCTATCAGCCCTACCGCCTGGAAACCACCGCCGGCGATTTGGCCATTGTGTTTCGCGATCGCTACCTGTCCGATGCCATTGGTTTTACCTACAGCAACCTCACTCCTTGCCAAGCGGTCACGGACTTTGTCGATCGCCTCCGAGGCATTTATACCCTGTGGCAAGCCGAAGCACGCGATCGCCCCTGGTTGGTGACGGTGGCCCTCGACGGCGAAAACTGTTGGGAATACTACGCCAACGATGGCAAAAACTTTTTGGAATTGTTGTATGGCACCCTCAGCGAACTGGATTGGTTGAAGGCGGTAACGGTGTCGGAATTTTTGCAAGAATTTCCCCCCACGGAGAAAATTCCGCCCCACCAACTGCACAGCGGGTCTTGGATCGATGCCAACTTCACCACCTGGATCGGCGATCCGATCAAAAACCGAGCCTGGGAATTGTTGGCGGAAGCCCGGCAGTGTTTGGCCCGCCATCCCGAAGCCACCCAAGAAAACAACCCCGAGGTATGGGAACACCTCTTGGCGGCGGAAGGCTCCGACTGGTTTTGGTGGTTTGGGGCGGGCCACAGCTCCGAGCACGATGCCGTATTTGACCGTCTGTTTCGGGAGCATTTGCAGGGAATTTACCAAGCCCTCAACGAAACCGTGCCGCAGAGCCTGTGGTATCCCTTGGATGGGGGCAGTGGCGGCGATCGCCGCCCGGTGCATCCCATTCAGCCCCCCATCGACGGTTTGGGCAACCCCCAAGCCTGGGAAGGAGCCGGCTGTCGCTGGATTGGGGGCCAGCGGGGCACCATGCATCAGGCCACCTTCGGCCAACGGTTGCTGTACGGGGGCGATCGCCAGCGGGTATATGTGCGGGTAGATTTTACGGAGACGGGTCGCCGGGCGTTAGCCAGTGCCGCCTACGATCTGCACATCCTGTGTTTTTATCCGGAGGCTACCCTCCCGATCCATCCCGTGCCCCTGCGGCATTTGCCGGCGGTCTCCCCCCTCGACTACTTCTTCCACCACCACGTCTACATCCCGTTGGCCGGGGGAAATCCTGTCCTGTATCGGGCCGTGGACTATTTGCAGTGGCAGCCGGTGCCCACCCACATCCAAATGGGTTTGGCCGACTGCCTGGAAGTGGCCCTCCCTTGGGAGGATTTGGCCCCGGGCAGCCCCCTCTCTTTCATTGTGCTTTTGGGCCAAAACGGCACCTTTTGCGAGTCCCTCTCCGAGTTTGCCGTGATTTCCCTGACCCGCCCCTAGGGGAGACTTGCTCTCCCCTGGGCATGATTTCTGCGCCCTAGACTCGCCCTAGACTTCGGTCTTCGCCAGGAACTGCTCCAAATCGGCGATCGCCCCGTCGTCGATTTTGGTTTGCATGGGGCAGTGTTTGGGGCCACACATCGAGCAGAACTGCGCCTCTTTGTAGATGTCCGCCGGCAGGGTTTCGTCGTGGTATTCCCGGGCCCGTTCGGGATCCAGGGACAACGCGAACTGTTGGTTCCAATCGAAGTTGTAACGGGCCTTCGACAACGCATCGTCGCGATCGCGGGCGCCAGGGCGGTGGCGGGCAATGTCGGCGGCATGGGCGGCAATTTTGTAGGCGATCAAGCCGTTGCGCACGTCTTCGGCGTTGGGCAAGCCCAAGTGTTCCTTGGGGGTCACGTAGCAGAGCATCGCCGTGCCGTACCAGCCGGCCAAGGCCGCCCCGATCGCCGACGTGATGTGGTCGTAGCCCGGCGCAATGTCGGTCACCAGGGGCCCCAACACATAAAACGGCGCTTCCGCGCATTCTTCCATTTGCTTGCGCACATTAAACTCGATTTGATCCATCGGGACGTGGCCCGGGCCTTCCACCATCACCTGCACAGCTTGGGCCCAGGCCCGCCGGGTCAACTGCCCCAAGGTCTTCAGTTCCGCCAACTGGGCCGCATCCGAAGCATCGTGCAGACAGCCCGGCCGCAACGAATCCCCCAAGCTAAACGACACATCGTACTTGCGGAAAATTTCAATGATGTCGTCAAAGTGGGTGTACAGCGGGTTTTGTTTGTGGTGGTGCAACATCCACTTGGCCAGCACACCGCCCCCCCGCGACACGATCCCCGTGATCCGGTTTTTGACCAAGGGCAAATGCTCAATCAAAATGCCGGCGTGGATGGTTTGGTAGTCTACCCCCTGCTGCGCCTGCTTTTCGATCACGTGCAAAAAGTCATCGGCCGTGAGGTTTTCCACCCGACCGTGCACCGCCTCCAGAGCTTGGTACACCGGCACCGTGCCGATGGGCACCGGCGAGGCTTCGATGATGGCGGTGCGGATCGCATCCAGACTGCCCCCCCCCGTAGACAAATCCATCACCGTGTCGGCCCCATATTTGACCGCCGTCCGCAGTTTGGTCAATTCTTCGTCGATGTTGGAAGCGTTGGGGGAAGCGCCGATGTTGGCATTCACCTTGCAGGCAAAGGCAATGCCGATCGCCATGGGTTCCAGGGTGGTGTGGTTTTGGTTGGCGGGGATGATGGCTCGACCCCGTGCCACTTCCGATCGCACCAATTCCACGGGCAGGTTTTCCCGCCAGGCCACGTACTGCATTTCTTCCGTGATGATGCCTTGGCGGGCGCAAAACATCTGGGTACCGCGAAACTCGCCGCGACGGGGCAGCGTAGGGACAGAGACGGCAACAGTCATAGGTTCTTGCAAATATAGGCTTTCCCACGCCGGTATGAGCCGGATCGGGTTCTGAGGATATGATCTCAGCCTGGGGATTCCAGACACTCCTAGCGTCGGACTATCCTAGCACCCCATCTCGCTGTTCTCGCGGGGGCTTGGCGGCGATGGACATCCGGGGGGGCGGAGCTAGGGCCACAGGGTTTGGATGGAGGGTTCGACCATCGGCCAGAGGGCGGGCGATACCGCTACAAAATTGGCATAGCCGAAAAACTCCCCGTATTTGGCGTAATCAAAGCGATGCAATCCAGCGGCCTTGAGGAGAAAGGTTTGGTAGCCGAAGCCCTGCAAAAAGTTGAGAGCGGCCCCCAAGGTGCTGCCCACCAACGCCCAAGGGGCGTTGTATTCAAACTGAAGGCTGCCGATTTTTTGGTGCTGCAAAAGGTGCTGTGCCCCCCGCAACACCTGAAAATCATACCCTTCGGCATCGATTTTGACGAAATCCACACGCTCCCAGCCCCGTTCGGCGATCGCCCGATCCAACGTGGTTACCGGCACCCAACGGACTTGGGCTTGCCCTTGGCTGTGTTGGGCCACCAGGGAAGAGGTTTCTCCGGCATTGGGCTCTTCGTAAAACTGCGCCGTACCTACGGTATCGCTGAGGGCGGCAGCCACCGTCTCGATCCTTGGGTCATCGGCAAAGCGTTGTTGCAAAATTTGGTGGGCCCCCACCGCTGGTTCAAACAGCAAGCCTTGTCCCTGGGCGGGCATAGCTTGACAAAAGGCAGCGCTCCAGTGGCCAACGTTGGCCCCCACATCGACAAAGGTTTGGCAGTGGGGGGCGATGCTCTGAATCCAGCGCTCTTCACCATTGACGGCTGAGTTGGCGGTATCTTCCAACCGACACTGGATAATCCGGTGGCATTGGTTGCGCAGCTTCAAGACTAGGGCCACAACCAACGGCTGTCGGCTGAGTACCCGATGGGCTGCTCCGAGCAGGGAGGACATGGGCAAGGGCGCAGGGGAACAGCGCCATCCTACTACGGACACCCGAAACGTGCACTTCCCATGGGCCCAGGGAAAGCGGCACGAGTGGGAGCCCCCCAGTCGGGGAGGGATGGCCCCCCCCGTCCCAGCACCGTCAGACGGCCACTGCGGCGATCGCACCCCTGGCTCAACAAGTCTTCCACATCGATGGTCGTCAGCGGCAAGATCACCAAACCGGCCCCCGGATCTACGTTGGGGGTATTGAACGTGACCGTACCGTCAATGCCCAGGGCGGAACTGGCGGCAATGGCTGTGGTGGGGGCTGCAAAAATCCCTTGAGCGGTAATTTGAATGTTGCCCCCCTGACCCCGCACGGCATTGGCGGTGATGGCGCTGGTATCGAGCAGGGTCAAGGTTTGCACCTCGATGCCCACGTTGCCACCGGTAGCCGCCGTGCCGGCATTGGTCAGGATTTGACTGTTGTTGCGCAACAACAGGCGATCGCCCTCAATTTGAAGGTTGCCGCGGCTCCCCACCACCGTTTCGGCCCCCCCCGTCCAAAACCGTCTCACCGGCGCGAATTTCCAGACTGCCGGCGGCGCCGATCCCATTGGGAATGCCGCCGGTGCTGGTGGTGAATTCGGTGTTGCTACCTACGGAGATCTCGGCTCGGTCGTTCATTTGCAAAATTGGCGTGGTCAAGGTGATGCGCCCGGCGTTGCCAAACGAAAACGGTTCGACCACCACAAACATGCCGCTGGGAATCTCGCCAGCGGCCAATCCCTCCAGCTCTACCCGTTCGCGCGCCACGATGTCGATCGAACCGGCGCTGCCCGTGCCAAAAGACCCCGCTTGGGAGTTGATTTGTCCTCCTTGCCGCAGGTAGAGGCGATCGGTCACCACCTTGATGTTGCCGGCATCGGCGATGGAGCCGCCCAGGGAAGAGGTAAAGAAGCCGCTGGGAAAGTCGGTGCCGGGCTGAACCCCTTCGACCGTGAGGGTGCGGGCTTGAACGGCAATGTTGCCGGGGGTGACCTCGCCGCGGGCATTGGCACCCCGGGCAATGGCGGTCACCTGAAACCCGTTTTGCAGATGAACGGTATCGGCTTTGATGGCGATGTTGTTGCCCTGGCCAAAGGCTCGGGGGGCGGAACTGGAGATGCGCCCGGCATCTTGGGCGACAAGCTTTTGGGTCGCGGTCAGGGCGATCGCCCCGGCTTTGCCGAGTCCAAAGGTGTCGGCGATCGGGGAACCCCCATCCCCCAGACGGATGGTTTGGGCCGCAACGGTCAGGGGCCCCACGTTGCCCGTACCCCTCAGCTCCGAAGTGGTCACAATGCCGCCGACATAGCGCTCCGCCCCGCCCGCGTTGGGCGATCGCCCGGTGGCGGTCAGGGTGTCTTGAACCTGCACGACGATGGGGCTTCCATCTTGGTTTGCGATCCGACTTTCCAGCCGAGAGCCCTCCAGCAGTCCTACATTTTGGCCCTGCACCGACAGCGGGCCGCCCTCGGTGTAAACCAAAGCGTTGTTCCGCAAGACCACATCCCCCTGTCCTCCCTGCACCACGGGCAGCGCTCCCAAACTCACCCTACTTTGGGGACTACCGGCCACCAGCGCCACCTCGGTGGCTTGCAGCAACGCCCCATCCAGCATCAAGCTGCCCCCAATCAGATGCAACCCGCCGGCCGTAAGCCCTTGACCTAAGTTGAGGGGCTCCCCCAAATCGTCCCCTTGAAACAGGGGGCGATCGCTCCGCACGGCCCCCGGCCCGCCAGCGGTGAGGGGAGCGGCCTGCGTGCCAAATTGCACCCCCAAGGGGACGGCCACGCTCAACAGAGGGGTGGCCCCCACGCCAAAAGCTTGGCCGTCGGCCAACACCACGCGCTCGGCGGTGGTGGCCACCAAAGTGCCGGAAATCTCCAATTGGGCGCTGTTCCCAAACCGGATGCCGTTGGGATTGAGCAAAATCAACCGGGCCGTACCGGCCACCGCCAAGGTGCCATCCAGCTGGGAAGGCAACGATCCGGTCACCCGCGCCAAGATGTTTTGAATGCCGTCCTGGGCCGCAAACTCGACGCGATCGCCGCTGGGCACCGAAAATGCCGCAAAACTATGCAAGAGATTGGGGCCGGCTCGCGTGCCCCCTTCGATCGACGTGCCGTGCTCCAGGAGACGAATGCGGGAAGGCACCGGCAACGTGGCATCGGGCAGGGCTTGCCCCCAAGCGGCGGGAGCCCCTGCCAACAGAGCCACTCCCCACAAATGTCGAAGCATTGGCTTAACCCGAAGTGCGCCTGGTCGCAATCCTATCACTGGGGTTCGTCAGGGGCGGGCGAATCCAGAACCGAACGGCATACAAACACAAAGATTTGACTTCTTGCCAGGCTGCTTCCGATTGGGCAAAACTCTGGGCGCTAAACAGCAAAAAGTCCGGCCGAAAATACACCCGTCTTTGGGGATGAAGAGGCCAGGGTCGCCGGGAGGGTTCCACCCGGTAATCCGTCAGCAACGGTACGACCGCCAGTCCGGTCTGGCGAAAGGTCAAAAAGGCGCGGGCCCCCTGCAACGCCGGCACCATCACCAGCACCCGAGGCACCCGATCGCCCCAGTTCACCAAGTTGCGATCGCCCAAGATTTTCAAAGTGTCCCGCAAAGACTCGGCGCTGCGGCGGAAATCGTAGCCGGCTTCGTCCAACACGATTTGGCCGGCGGGAATGTCGAACTCGTTGCGCAAAATCGTACATATATCGTCGGCCGCCACGATCGTCGTCCGTCGGGTGGTTTCCACGTCCCGCCCCTGTACCCGCTGCACCACCCGTGGAGAGGGGTCTTGGGGGCCAGCATTGGGGAACAACGCTCCATAACGGCGATCGAACCGCAGGGCCCCAATTTCCGCTTCGATCTCTGCGGGCGATCGCCCCGTACCCTCAATGCCGCAGGGGTAGTTGGTAGGCCGGAGG
>DMPD01000010.1 GCA_003456125.1 Cyanobacteria bacterium UBA8156
ATCGGCCCAAACAGCCAGATCGGGCCGGGTACCTACATCCGCGATAGTACCGTCGGGGCTAACACCCGCATTGTGTATTCCCACATTGAGCAGAGTACGGTGGGGGACGATTGTCGGGTTGGCCCCTACGCCCGGTTGCGGGGGGAGGCGGTCGTGGGCGATCGCTGTCGGATTGGCAATTTTGTGGAATTGAAACACGCCACCCTAGGTCCGCAAACCACAGCGGCCCACCTCAGTTATTTGGGGGATGCCACCATTGGTACCGGGGTGAACATTGGCGCGGGTACCGTTACCGCAAACTACGACGGCACCCACAAACACCCAACGATCGTCGGCGATCGCAGCAAAACCGGAGCCAATTCGGTGCTGGTAGCCCCGGTGGAGGTGGGTCAAGGGGCAAACATTGGGGCGGGGTCGGTGATTGTCGAAAACGTTCCGGATCGCAGCCTGGCGATCGCCCGGGCCCGCCAGGTCACCAAACCCGATTATTACGACGAGGGGGGACAAAAACAGAGCTAGCCCCTGCCGCTTTCCCCCTCTGTCCGTACCTTTACATCCGTACCTTTACAATGGTTGGTAATCGCTCGTTGCCGCGTGCTTGCCGCCCCATGCAGTTTATCAAGGCCAAACAGGCATATCCGCTGTTGGCGGGGGTCGGTCTCGCGCTCGTAGGCGTTTGGCTTTGGCAACAGGTCTGGCCACCGGTACGGGAGGTGGTGGAGCCGCCGCCCGTGGTGATTCCGCCCTTGCCCCGCGAACTGGCGGTGCCGCCCCCCAATCCCCAAGGTCAAGCGGGTACCTTGCGGGTGGGCAACCGCACCGATCGCCCGGTGCGGGTCATTGTTTGGCACCGGCCCCAAAGTAAGCCGGGCTGGGAAGCCAACGAACCGATGCACTGGGATTTTGCGCCGGGGGAGGGGGGCACCGGTGGTCTGATTTTGTCGCTGCCCGATCGCCAAGTGGCGGTGCAGCCCGGAGACGTTGTATTTGCCTTTGCCACGGACGGTTCCCGGGTCTACTGGGGCCCCAACGTGGTGGGGGAAACGTCGGCTCCCTTCTGGGACAAAGACCGTCAAGAATGGAGCGCCATCCTGCAACCCTAACCAAGTTTAGGCAAATTGCTGGCCCAGCTCGATGGGGTTGTGCACCGTGATTTTTTTCTTGGCGATGGAGATCAATTTCTGTTTGCGCAAGTCCCCCAGCAACCGGGTAACCGTCACCCGCGTAGAGCCAATCGCCTCGGCAATGGCCTGATGGGACAACTTCAGGTCAATGGTGACCCCGTCGCGATCGGGCACCCCAAAATCCCGGCATAAAATCAACAGAAAACTCACCAAGCGGGAACCCATATCCCGGTGGGCCAAGGTTTCAATCATCATCTCCGTCTGCAAGATCCGCGAAGATAACCCCTGCAACAACAACATCGGCAGCTCCGGGTTTTCCCGCAGGGACTTTTCCACCCGGTCGATGGGCACCGACAGCAAATCCACCGATGTAAACGCCACCGCATGGTAGAAGCGATCGCTCCGCTGGCCGGTAATCAGCGACAACACCCCAAACACGCTGTTTTCCCGCAACAGCGCCACGGTGATTTCCTCCCCCGCCTCGTAGACCCGCGATAACTTGACCGCCCCCTTCGCCAAAAAATAAAACCGCTCGGCGGGATCCCCCGGAAAAAAAATCGTTTTGCCGCGCTCGCAGTGCTCCAACATCGGGGGAAACTGACTGCCGCCAATCTCCCGAAATACATCAATCAACGGTCGTTCGCGATCCACGGTATTTTTGATAACCAATTGGCTCCATCAAAAACGAGAGCCATGGGGAATTTTGTATCATCAGTAACCAAAAATCAAGTCAAGCCCCTCAAGACCAGCGGAAAGCCACGATCGCGCTAGGATAGAAGGCAGTTTGGGTGCAGGCAAGGGATGACGGTATTGGCAACCCACTTGTTGCAGGAATTGGCGCAGTGGTTGGCGGGAGATTTTAGCAACTGGGCGCAAGCCATGGAAAACCCACCGTTTTTTGCCCACATCCGGGTGTGTTTGCGCCCTTTGCCGGGGCCAGAGTGGGCGGAGGGCTACTGGTTTTACCTGGAGCAGGCCTACGATTACGCGCTGCATCAACCCTACCGCACAGCGGTTTTGCAGCTGCAGGCCCAAGGGGAGCAACTGGTGGCCATCAACCATCGGCTGGTCAACCCCGAAGCCTACTGGGGGGCAGCCCGCGATCGCGCTCGGTTGGCGAGCCTGCACCCATCCCTCATTGTGCCCTTGGCGGGGTGCAACGCTCTGATTACCAAGACCGAGGCCGGCACCTATCGGGGGGTGGTGGAGCCGGGGAAGGGCTGTCGGGTGGTGCGCAACGGGCGCGAAACGTACCTATACAACGAGTTCGAGGTGGGGGATGGTTCCTACACCAGTTTGGATTGTGGGTACGACCCGGTGACGGAGGAGCGGGTATGGGGGGCGGTCGCCGGGCCGTTTCAATTTACGAAAAAGGTTTGTTTTGCCCAAGAAGTGGGGAGTGAGGTCGGGAATTGAGGGTTTTGGTGGTAGGCAGTGGGGCGCGGGAACACGCGATCGCCTGGAAA
>DMPD01000008.1 GCA_003456125.1 Cyanobacteria bacterium UBA8156
CCAGGGGAATCTGTGGAGAACGCTGTGGATAACTTGGGGGAAAAAGCAAGCAAACTTTTTTTTCGGGGAGGGCAATTGTTACAAATCGATCGCCAGCACCAGCAACCAGAGGGGTAGCAGCAGCAGCCACAGCAGGGAGCCCAGGCTGAGGGTACCCACCGTCAAAGGAACATCCAGATGGTAGGTTTCCGCCAAAACCAACGTGGCGAAGGCCGGGGGCATGGCGGCCTGCAGCACCACGATCGCCTGGGGAGGCCCCGCCAACCCCAATGCCCGCGTCAGGACGAACAACAATGCCGGCACCCAAACCATTTTGAGAAAAGCCAGGGGCAACGTTTCCCGCCAGCGATCGCCCAGGCCTCCCAACCGCAGGCCAATCAAGGCCAGGGCCAGGCCAATCACCAGCCAAGCCAGACCCGTCAGGAGGGGTTCCCATAGGGCCGGCACCGGCCACGATCGCGCCAGCAGACCCACGCCAAAGCTCCACAGCACCGGATTTTTGAGCACCGCTAGCCCCACCGCCGACCATGGAATGGCCCCACCGCCGTACTTGGCCGCCAGGGCCACCCCCAGCGAATAGGCGGAGATGGTGGAGCCAAACAAATCGTAGAACAGCACCCAGGCAAAGGGCTCCGGCCCGTAGAGGGTCAGCAGCACCGGATAGCCCAAATAGCCCGTATTGCCGGCCATGGTCGCCAAAAAGCAACTGCCTTGGCTGGGGGGAGGCAACCCCCGTCCCCGGACCCACAGGGCCGTAAACCCCAACGCCAGCCCAATCCCCACCCACGCCAACACCGGTGCCAGCCACACCGCCCCGTCAAAGTTTGCCCGCCGCAAAAATACCACGATCGTAAAGGGAATCCCCAGCCAAAACAAGCCTTGCCCCAGGCGATCGGGCAGGGTCGGCGGCACCCACCGTTGACTGAGCCAACCCAATCCGGCGATCGCCAGCAGCGGGATATACAGCCGGATCAGCACCGGCAGCAAATCTTTCAAGACCTTACCCCCGCAAGGCAAAACGGCCGGTGCGGGGCAAACCCACCGTCAAAAACACCCCAAAATACAGGACGTATACCGCCAACCCCAAAATGCCCCAAAAGCCGAGGGTATTTACCGGTACCCCCCGGTGCAAAAGCTCTTTGAAGGCCAGCGGCACCTCCGCCAAAACGGTGCACGCCGGTTGTCTCCCCACCACACAGGGCAAAAATTGCAGACCGAACACCGTCCCGATCGCACAATAGAAGGCCATCGCCCAACGCCAAGCGCGGTAGGCAAAGGCCAACTTCCCCGGCAAAATGTCTACGGCATCGTTGATATCTTTCCAAAACCACAGCCCCACCGGGATCAAGATGCGGGCCAGCCAGCCGGTGAGGTAGGCCAACGGATTGGCCGCAATCAGCAAATACACAGAAATCGCCAACAGAGACGAAACCCGCCAATAAATCACCAGCGATCGCCAGATGGGGTTGCTTTTCACCTGAAACGTCCAACCCAGCAGAATCAGGGGGGCAATCACCGTAAACAACACCGCCAACCGAAAATCGAGCCACACCGCTTGCCGCAAATCCATGGTTTTGGTTTCTTGCATTGTCCCGATTGTAGGGGATGCCTAGCGCACCCAGAGATCGCCCGATCGCCCCCCGGTTTTGCTCACCAGCCGCACCGCGGAGATGGTAATGGTTTTTTCCAGGGCTTTGGCCATGTCGTACAGGGTTAAGGCCGCCACCGTCACCGCCGTCAGGGCCTCCATCTCTACCCCGGTTTTGGCTTCCGCCCGCACCTCCGCCTCAATCTGGTAGCCGGGAATGTTCTCGTCCAGCAAAATCCGCACCTCTACCAAACTGAGGGGAATCGAATGGCACAACGGAATCAGTGTCGCCGTTTGCTTGGCCGCCAGGATCCCCGCCAGCCGGGCCGTCCCCAACACATCCCCTTTGGGCACATTGCCCCCCTGAATGGCATCCAACGTTGTGGTTTGCATCGCCACCTCACACCGGGCGATCGCTGTGCGCAGGGTTGCTTCCCGGTCAGAAACATCCACCATCCGGGCCGCGCCGGTCTCGTCGAGGTGAGATAATGAAGATTCGGTCATAACGCGCAGTAGCCATCGCCCCTATTATGAACGTTAGCTTTCGCGAATGCGACTGGTTCAACTGTTGGATTTGGTTGCGCTTTGCCAACCTCCCCACCGCCGAAGACCGGCAATACCTTGAGGAAATTTTGGCCTCTTGGTACCTCCTGGGCAAATTGGGGGGGTTCAACGCCGTCAACCTCCAAGTGCAAGAAGCGGGAGCCGACATCAGCCACCTGGACTACGACAACGAGGCGGCCGCCGCGGACATGATGTCGGTGATGCACAATCAAGGAGACGTGGAATACCAAGACGAATGGGCCCGCTGCTGGTTCGATTTGGGCACCGCCGATGCCCTCGCCCTCGATGTGTTGTTGAATACCCTGCGGCAGTTCAGCCAAGACTACACAGCGATCGCTGAAGTGGTGGTGGGGGGGCAACTGGAATTCTGGCCCGTAGACCCAAACACCGATGATTGAGCCCCGCACGATCGCCGGCCTCAACGCCCAACTGGCCGCCGGCACTGCCCAAGTCCGCACCGCCACCGAATACAAAACCCTGGTGCAAAGCCAGGGTTTGGCCTACGCCGCCGCCCACACCCACATTGTTACCGCCGGCACTTTTGAACCGATGGAATCCTGTGGGGCGTTTGTGAATTTGGGGCACACCGATCCCCCCATCCGTCTCCAGGAATGCCGCCTCCAGGGGGTACCGGTCAATACCGGCCTCGGTGCTGTGGACATTTACATCGGTGCCACCCAAGAAGCTCCGGCCACCGACGCCGAGGCCATCCCTCCCACCGGTGCCCAAGTCATCGCCGATCTGATTGCCGGCCACAGCCTCCCCCTCATCGCCACCGGCCGCCCCAACGACCTCTACCCCCGCGCCGACTGGGAAACCACCATCGCCAAAGACACCGTCAACCAGTTTTACCTGTGGCATCCCCGGGGCCTGTACCAAAACTTTATTGTGGGGGTCAACAGCAGCGAACAGGTGTTGCACACCTATTTGGGCCCCCTCTTGCCCCGCCTTGGCAACGCCGTCTATGGCAACCCCGGGGCGATCGCCCCCCTTTGGAACGACCCCCAGCTACGGGCGATCGGCATTGGTACCCGCATTTTCTTGGGCGGGGGCATCGGCTACATTGCTTGGGAAGGCACCCAACATTTTCCCTTGCAAAAACGCTTGGCCAACCAAACCCCTGTCGGCCCTGCCGCCACCCTGGCCCTGATGGGAGATGCCAAAACCATGGGCCCAGAGTGGGTGCGCCCTTGCTACTTTCGCCAGTATGGGCCTGCCCTGGCGGTAGGGGTGGCCGTACCCATTCCCCTGCTGGATGCCGATTTGGCTACCCGCGCCGCCGTCAGCGATGCCGACATTGTGGCCCCCATCGTCGATTTCTCTATCCCCCGCCGGGTGCGTCCCTCCTTTGGCACCGTCTCCTATGCCCAACTGCGCTCCGGGAAGCTGGAAATTCAGGGCAAAACCGTGCGCACGGCCCCCCTCGCCAGTCGCCACCTGGCCGAGCAGGCCGCCCACACCCTCAAGCAATGGTTGCTGGAGGGGCAATTCACCCTCACCGAACCGGTAACCCCCCTCCCCGGCGATCGCCCCTTGCTTTCCCAAGGTTAAACCGCAAATACCGCAGCCGTTCCCCCCACCCACTGGGGGTGAGGGCTAACGTCTACCCAACCTAACAGGCGGCCAAAGCCAGGGCTTCGGCAGTATCAAACCGCGGCAAGGTAAACGCCGGCTTGTTGCGGGGCAGCTTGCAAATGGCATGCCGACCGGACTGAAACGCCTCTTTGAGGTGGGTGCACGCCCGATCCGGCATGGCATGATCCCCACAGGTGAAGATGTCCAGAGCCGCATAGCCGCTTTCGGGCCACGTGTGAATCGAAATGTGGGATTCCGACAACAGCAGCAACGCCGTCACCCCCTGGGGATGGAACTGGTGCGACACTTCCCCCAACAACGTGGCCCGTGCCTTCACAACCGCTTCCTTCAGCGATCGCATCACAAATTCCAAATCGTTCAGCAACTCAAAGGGGCAATCGTACAGTTCCAAGATGTAGTGCACGCCTACCGGTGCCAAGAACTGCCCTTCCAAACGCTGCGAAACCATCTGCATCATCTCGAAAACCCTCGCTCGTACGTGTTTGTCTGAATACCAAAACCCGCGTGTTCACACGCGCCTTCCTCCCATTGACCACTGGCGGTCAACGGCTTCCTTCCTGAGAAATCTGTGCAGAAGGCCTTCAGAATCTTCCGAAGTCATGGACAGCACGACTTTGGTGCTTGGGCGAGTCCTTATCTAAATTCCCGACAGAGTCTGGCTTGGGTGGAATCCTGGTTCTAAGATGAGGTATCGCTACCCCATGCTTTTACCCCGTGCTCTTGCCGCACCGACCCCACTCGCACCAACGACCTAGGTAGTCCCTGTCAATGAACCCTGTCAGCAGTAGATGGACTTTGTTAGCAATACCAGCTAGCAGTACCAGCCAGCAAGGCATATCGGGATCTGTATGAGAGACCCGTATTCATACCCTATGGCAGTAGCTCCCATCAGCAGCTTGCAACAGATAAGTTACGACTGTAGCCGGATCTGGTGATTTAAGCCCAATCTGGCAATTTAAGAACCTAGTCTGACTGCTAGCCTAACTGCTCTCGGCTACTCCAAGTGCCCACAACCCAAATTCCCACAACTCAAATGCCCACAAAATCTCGAAAAATTCTTCTGAGACGACCTGCACCGCAGCGCTTTCTGAGTTGTTGGGTATTTCTTGAAGTTGATATCTTTGAATGGATATCCCCTAAAGTTCATACCCTCGCCTTGACATCTCTCTTGATTGAATATCCCTCTTGCTTAGATACCTCTTTTGCTCAGATATCTTTGACTTAGATATCTTTTG
>DMPD01000074.1 GCA_003456125.1 Cyanobacteria bacterium UBA8156
CCGCTCGGCGATCGCCCCCATGGGCCAATCCCCCCAAAAGGATTCCTCCCAGGCCCGGAGCACCGCCTCAGCGGCCGAAGGATGGGGCCACATCGCCGGTGCATTCGAGGGGAGCGGTGGTGGAGACCAACGCGGCCAACACTTGGGCCGCATCCACGGCAAAGGGCAACCGATGGATGTCCGATTCGGGACGGCAGGCCAGGGCCGCCACCCGCTGCAATTCCCGCAGCGAAACATCTCCCAACCCCAAATCCTCAAGGATCCGGGGCAATCCAATCCCTTCGTAAAAACCGAGCAGTTGGTGGCGGGCCGTAGCTGCCAAACGGTTGCCATGAAATTCTTCTAACCGCAACTGGGCCAAAATGCCAAAGGCTACCTTCTCGCCGTGGAGGGTGCCCTTAGCGGCCGGCAAATGGGTCAAGGCATTGTGGATGGCATGGGCGGCCACCGTCCGGCAGTCGGCTCCCCCCAACCCCCCAATGGTTCCCGCCAAGCACACCGTGGCATCCACCACCTCTTGCCAGGCTTCGCCCCCCGGTTGAACCAGGGCCTCGGCACTCCGCTGCAGCAAAATATCCCGCAGGACGCGGGCCCCCTGTACCGCCGCCACCACCGTGGCCCGGGTGCTGGCCCCGCTGCTCACCGAAGCCTCGTACCACTTGGCGATCGCATCCCCAATGCCGGCCACCAACGTCCGTGCCGGCGCCTGGGCGATCGCCCCGTAGTCCACCACCACCAAATCGGGACACCGGGTGAGGGTGACATCCCCCGCAAACGCCCCGGCCTCGGTATACAAATTGCTCAGTCCCGTCCAAGCGGCGCAGGTGGCACCGCTGGTGGGAATCGTCACCACCGGCAATCGGCACCGTTCCCCCAACAGTTTGACGGTATCCATCACTTTGCCCCCCCCTGCCCCGATCAAAAGGTGGGGTTGGTGGGTGGCCACCACCGCCGCCAGAGCTTGCCATCCTCGTTCCGTACATTCAGTGACCGCGAAACTGTGCTGCACCTCGCTGCCAACCTGCGCCAGGGCCGTCCAGGACGCGGCCGTCACCGTACGGGCCCGTTCGCCGGCCACCACCACCACCCGGCCGTGGGGCAACCCCGCCCGCGTCAACACCTGCGGCAACTCCGCCAAGATCCCCCAACCCCGCTCCACGCGGGCCGGGGCGATCGCCAACACCGGTAGCGCTGCGTTCATGGTTTGCCCTCCAAAGATGGATTTCTATTGTGCCACGGGGGTTTCGGTCATCGTGTAGGTCAAAAAGTCGTGGGCCAAGAGGGTATTGGGGAAAATGCACTGGGCTTCGGTCAACAAATCGGACAGTTGCACCGGATTGCCGGGGGCATAGCGGGGGCTGAAATGGGTCAAAATCAACTGCCGCACCTCGGCCGCCAGGGCCACCTGGGCCGCCATGGTGCTGGTGGAGTGCAACCGCTGGTAGGCCATCTCGGCATCGCCATGGGCAAAGGTGGCTTCGTGGATCAGGACATCGGCCCCCTGGGCCAGTTCGACCGCACTTTCGCAGTAGATGGTGTCGGTGCAGTACACCGCTTTGAGGCCGGGGCGGGGGGCCCCACACAACTGCTTGCCGTTGATTTGGCGGCCGTCCGGCAACGTCAAGGTTTCCCCCCGTTTCAACTTGCCGTAGAGGGGCCCCGAGGGAATCCCCAGGGCTTGGGCTTGGGCCGCATCGAAGTGGCCGGGCCGATCCTTTTGCACCAACCGATAGCCGAAGGCGGTCACCCGGTGTTTGAGGGGCGCACAGGTCACCGCAAACTCGTCGTCTTCAAACACGACCCCCGGCTCGACCACCCGCACCCGCAGCGGATAGGCCAAACGGGTCTCGCTGTAGCGCAAACAAGCGTCGAGATACCCTTTGAGGCCGTTGGGGCCATAGATATCCATTTGTTGTACGGTGCCCGCCATGCTGCAACTGGCCAGCAATCCCGCCAAACCAAAAATGTGATCGCCGTGGAGATGGGTGATAAAAATCCGCCGAATTTGCCCGATGCGAATGTCGCTGCGCAGCAGTTGGTGTTGGGTGCCCTCGCCGCAATCCCACAACCAGACTTCAGCCCGCTGCGGCAACTTCACGGCAATGCTCGATACGTTGCGGCTGCGGGTGGGTACCCCCGAACTGGTGCCCAAAAAAGTCAGTTGCATGAAAGCCGAATCCAATCCCGATCTATATCCTAGCCGCCCACAAACACCGTCTACCCGTGATCCAGGGCAGCACTTTCCCGACCAAAATCAGCGATAAAGGAAACATCGAAACGGGGCAACCTTTAACCCGAAACCCCGTCTGCTCACATACAACAGACTTTAGAGTTAGATTTTGGAGGTAAGTTATGCGCATTTCCGGTCGGACGATCGCCCTGTGGGGCTTGGCTTTCAGCACCGTGTTGGGGAGTACGGCGTTGGGAAGTACAGCCTGGGCCCAACGCCGGGATTCCTTTGGGTTGGGGGCCCCCCGCAGCGCCGGCACCGGTGGCGCGACCCGTTGGGGCGAGGGGTGCCAAATTGCCCTGTTTGCCCCGGAAGGCGGAGGTCGGAGCGCCACCGACCAACCCACCCTGTTTTGGTACGGCAGTCCCGCCGGTAGCGAACCCATCAACCTGACCCTGATCCTGCGGGACGCAGACAGCAACACGGCGCAACGCATTTTTCAGGTAACCGGCACCGTCGCCACCAAAGGTACCTATCAATTCACGCTGCCTACGGCCCTCCAATCTGGCCAAACCCAACGCTGGGATGTACGGGGGGCGGGGGCCGGCTGTCCGCAAGGTCAAGTGGTGGCGACCATGGCCGTTCGTTATGAACCCAATGAGGTGTTGAATCGGGCGATCGCCGCGGCCCGCACCGACCTGGAGCGGGCCCGCATCTATGCCCGCGCCTTCTATTGGTACGATGCCCTGGCCGCCTACGAACGGGCGATCGCCGCCAACCCCACCAACCGGGAAATCCGGCAAGAACGTCGGGCTTTGCTCAGCCAGGGACTCAAGGAGGGGGACAAAGAGATGACTGCCGCCAAGCTGAAAGATATCCTCAACACCACCGATCAAGCCCCGGCCTCGGTCTTCGCGGCCAAGACCCCAACCCCGTAGCCAAAATCTGCTAGGCTGTCCCAAAATTAGCGTGGGCACCATGGGCGAGTTAGCAGGAGCAGTCCCAAACGATCACTTTTGGCTAGGCTTTCTGGTGGGGTCTTTGGTGGGCGGCATGGTGGGGGCGATTTTGGCTACCTTGGTGGCCCATCGCCAAGCCCTGACGGCGCTCCTGGTGGCCAGCGGGGGCCCCCGCCGCGACGGCCCAAATCCTGGCAACGGCGGCGATCGCCTGCGGGCTGACCTCGAAGAGAGAATCGCCCGCCTCAACGAAGCGATCGACGACATTCGGCGAGAACTAGCCCGGCCGGGCTCCCCCTCGGAACCCTAAGGCGCCAACCAACCGGGACAGCAATCCCATTACAATAAGCAAAGTCATCGCCGGAGAGAGTTTATGGTGCTGGTTGTGGATGTTTTGGTGCGGTTTCTGCAAATCTATCTGTTGTTGTTGACCGTCCGCATTTTGCTGGGATGGTTTCCCAATGTGGATTGGTATCGCCAACCCTTTGCGGCTTTGATGCAAATCAGCGATCCCTACCTCAATTTGTTCCGCGGCATTATCCCCCCCGTCGGTGGTCTGGATTTTTCGCCGATGTTGGCCTTTTTGCTGCTGTCGTTTCTGCAGCGGGCCTTGGTGCAGGTGGCCCCGGCTTTGCTGTCTTTGGCCTAAAACCCGAAACATCCACCCGGAAAAAGCTGGCCGCGTCGCGATACACTATTGCCCAGGCCACGCCTACTGCCAAACCCCTCTTAAACCACTCCCAAACTAATTTGAACCCTTCTGCTGTGGATCCTTCTTCGTTGCTCAATCTTCAGGGCAAGCGAGCTCTGGTGACCGGGATTGCCAATGAGTTTTCGATCGCCTGGGGCATTGCCCGGCAACTGCATGCGGCCGGCTGTCGGCTGGCGATCGCCTATTTGCCGGACGATCGCGATCGTACCAAAACCAAGGTGACGGAACTCACCCAGCCCTTGGCTCCCGAATTGATGTTGCCCCTCAATGTGCAGGATGATGGGTTGATCGCCGCGGCTTTTGCGGAGCTGGAGCAGCAGTGGGGAGGGCTGGATGTTTTGGTGCACTGCCTGGCTTTTGCCAAAAAAGAAGAATTGGCAGGGAATTTCACAGACATTTCGCGGGACGGCTATGCCTTGGCCATGGATGTCAGTGCCTATTCGCTGGTGCCGTTGTGCCGCTACGCCAAGGCCCTGATGACGACGGGCGGCAGTGTCTTGGCTTTGACCTACCTAGGCGGGGCGCGGGTGATCCCCAACTACAACGTGATGGGCAGTGCCAAGGCGGCTCTGGAAATGAACGTGCGCTACCTCGCGGCAGAACTGGGCCCCCAGCACATTCGTGTGAATGCCCTTTCGGCGGGGCCGATTCGCACCCTGGCTTCGTCGGCGGTGAGCGGCATTCGGGATATGATTCGCCATGTCGAAGAGGTGGCCCCCCTGCGGCGATCGGTCACCCCGGTAGATGTGGGCAATGCGGCGGTGTTTCTGGCAAGCGATCTCTCGGCGGCGGTGACGGGTCAAGTTTTGTATGTCGATAGCGGTTACGAGATTTTGGGCGCATGAATACCGCAGGCTTCCGGCAACGCTTTCCCCTGTTTGATGCGGCGGCCGAGCCAAATCTGGAAGCCCTGCTAACGGCAGCCGTGGAGCGGGACTACCCCGCCGAGCGGGCGGTGTTGATGGAAGATGCCTGGGGCAATGCCGTTTATTTCATTGTGGAAGGGCTGGTGCGGGTGCGCCTCCTGCGCAAGGAGTCGGCTTCGACCTTGGCGGTGTTGGGGCGCGGGGAATTTTTTGGGGAGATGGCGGTGTTGGATGAGTCCCCCCGCTCGACCGATGTGGTGGCGATCGCCCCGGTGAAATTGCTGACCATTCCCGCCAAAAACTTTGTCGATTTTTTGATGGGGGATGCCAAAGCCCACTACCGAATGTTGCAGTTGATGGTTCGGCGGCTGCGCAAAGCCAACCAGCGATCGCAGTGGCGGCAGGCACCGGTGGGTACCCGCATTGTGCGGACGGTGTTGGATGCGGTGGATTCCTACGGGGAGAAGGATGGGAGCGGTACCTTAACGTTGCCGGAGTTGTCGCTGGCGGACATTGCGGACTTGGCGGCGGTGACGGTGGAGGAGGTAAAAAAGGTGATGGCGGTCATCCAAGACAAGGGTTGGTTGCAGCGGGATGCCGCCACCCGACAGTGGCGGGTGGGCGATCGGGCCCGTCTGGCCAAGCTGGTGGAAGGAAGTTAGGGCTATGGCCAGTCTGTGAGCGGGGCCTTATTTCTTGGAGCGTCTGGATCGTCATCTGGTTGAACGCGATCGCCGAACGGATGTAGAAACACAGCTTTCAGGACGGTTTCCCCCTGCCAGCGGGGCAACGAGAGCCACCAGCCCCGTTCCCGTTGCCAGCGATCGCGCAGAACGGTAGGCGTTTCCCGCCGGGGGCGCACGCATACGATGTTGAGGGCGGGAGCACACAGCACTTCCGCCTCGTCCTCGTCGGCAATTTGGTGCGTCCACTGTCGAGATAGGGCCATAGAGCGATCGATCAACTGCGCCAACCCCGTTAACCCCACCGACTGCAACACCAGCCACAATTTGAGGATGTCGGTACGGCGGGTGCCTTGCACGGTGAGGTTGCCAAAGTTCAGGCGGGTTTCGTCCATGTAGGGCAAATCGCGATCAAACGTCTGTTCGAGGACTTGGCGATCGCGCACGAGCACCATGGCGCAGGTGCGGGCCACCCACAGCCATTTTTGGGGATT
>DMPD01000194.1 GCA_003456125.1 Cyanobacteria bacterium UBA8156
CTGTCCGGCCCAAGGGGTGGTCTACGGGGCGGCTCGGGGCACAGGCGCATGGCAGGAAACCCGGGGGGGCGATCGCCAGCGGTTGCGGGTGAGCGCCGTGACCACGCTGGCGGCGAGTCGGGCGGTGGTGACCCGCAGCCATCGCAATGCGGGGCTGGATCGGCTATTGGCGGCGCTCCCGGAGGTGCAACCACAAAATATCGGCAGCATTGGCGGCAAGTTGGCGGCGATCGCGACGGGGCGGGCGGAACTTTACCTTTCTGTAAGCGATCGCTCGGCTCCCAAGGATTGGGATTATTGTGCACCTTCGGTGGTGTTGGAGGAGGCCGGCGGCACGCTGACATTTGGGGATGGGTCACCGCTTTGCTACAACCGGCCGGAGGTGGTGCAATGGGGGACGGTTCTGGGCTCGAATGGTCATCTGCACGCCGCGTTGTTGCAGCGTTGTCAAGCGGTGCGGGGGTGACCCCACCCGGCCCAGTTGAGGTAATCCTGAAGACCCGCGCTTTGCGCTTGGGCGATCGCCGGCGGTTTGCCGTAGCCGGATAGCCCGATCCGCCCCAAACGATACAGCAGGGCCCACGGCGGCCCCACTTTGTGCAGAGCCATCAAATAACTGCCGGTCTGCCACCGAATTTTGGCCACGGGGGTGCGCCCGGTGACGGTGGCAGGGGCATGGTAGACAGCGGCGGGTACAAGGGTTAGCGGATAACCGAGTCGTTGGTACCGCTGGCACAGCTCGAAATCTTCGTAGTACAAAAAAAAGTCTTCGTCGAAGGTGGGACATTCCGGGAATTGGGCCAAATCCAAAATCAAACTGGCGCCGGATACCCACTGGGGGCGATCGCTCGGTTCTTCCCAGATGCGCCCGGTGTGGGGGGCATACCGGCCGCCGGCAAAAATTGGGCACCCCTGTTCGTCCTGCAGGGTGGTTCCCACGATGGCAGCATTCCCCACAACGGACTCCACGGCGGCAACGGCTCCCGACCCCAGCCAGGCATCGGGGTTGATTAACCATACGGGCGATCGCCCCTCGGCCCAAAGCCGTTGCAGTCCGAGATTGCAGGCCCGTCCAAACCCCAGGTTGCCCCCCGCATCCAAAATGTGGAGGCGACCTTCCCCCCCCAGAGCTTGTAGGGCCGCTCGCTCCTGGGCATTGTCCACGACCCACAATTCATGGGTGCCCGGGATCTGGGCGAGCGAAGCCCACAACCGACCAATCTCCGGCACGCTCTGATAATTGACGGTCAAAAAACGCATGGGGACACCCGTGCTTGCGCTACCATTTTTCAGCATGACCCAAAGTAAAGCGTATGGCGGTACCGGTGGCGATCGCCGAAAATCTGCGGGTGTATTACGGTTCAGCGTTGGCGGTGACGGGAGTCTCACTGGCGGTGGCGCCGGGGGAAATTTTGGCGTTTATTGGCCCCTCCGGCTGCGGCAAAAGCACCGTGCTCCGGTGCTTCAATCGTCTGAACGATCGGGTGGCCCAGGCTCGCGTCGAGGGACAGGTGTATTTGAACGGGGTGCCCATCTACGCCCCGGAAGTTGACCCGGTGGCGGTACGGCAACGGGTGGGCATGGTGTTCCAACGGCCCAATCCCTTCCCCAAGTCCATTTTTGACAACGTGGCTTTCGGCCTGCGGCTGGGGGCCCGTCTCCGCCAAAGCGAATTGACCCAACGGGTGGAGCAGTCCCTCCGCCAAGCGGCCCTCTGGGAGGAAGTGAAGGACAAACTGACCCAAAGCGCCCTGGCCCTTTCCGGCGGTCAACAACAGCGGCTTTGCATTGCCCGGGCGATCGCCGTACAACCCCAACTCCTCCTGCTCGATGAACCCTGCTCGGCGTTGGATCCCCTATCCACGGAACGCATCGAAGCCCTGCTGCGGGAACTGAAATCCGACTTGGCGATCGTGTTGGTGACCCACAATTTGCCCCAGGCGGTACGGGTGGCCGACCAGACGGCATTTTTCAATGTGGAGGCGGGGTGCGGTAGGTTGGTGGAATGGGGCCCGACCCCTGCTTTGTTCTCGCAACCGACACACCCCGCAACCGCTGCCTATACCCGTGGTCAGTTTGGCTAAACCCATGAATACTCCCCTGTTGGAATTGCACAATGTGGTCAAACGCTTTGGCTCCCAAACGGTGCTTGATGGCGTTAACCTCCAGTTGGGTTGCGGCGAGGCTCTGGCGGCGATCGGGCCTTCCGGTACCGGCAAATCTACCATTCTCCGCATCATCAGCGGCTTGCTCTCCCCCGATGCCGGCGAGGTGGTTTTCGATGGCACTTCCCCCATTCGCGTGGGCATGGTGTTCCAAAATGCTGCCCTGTTTGATTCCCTGACGGTGGCAGAAAACGTGGGCTTTGCCCTGTTTGAACACTCCCGTCTCCGGCGCCGCCAAATCCTGAGCCTCGTCCGCGACAAGTTGGCGATGGTAGGCCTGCCCGACATTGGCGATCGCTATCCCGCAGAACTTTCGGGGGGGATGCGCAAACGGGTCAGCCTGGCCCGGGCCATCCTCGAAGACCCGACCCAAACCCAGACCGGCCGCCGCATCCTGCTCTACGATGAGCCGACGGCAGGCCTTGACCCCGTGGCTTCGACCGTAATCGAAGATTTGATCCGCTCCCTCAAAGACCGAGGTCACGCTTGCGATAGCTACATCATTGTGACCCACCAAGAGAGCACCATCCGCCGCACGGCCGATCGCGTGGTGATGCTTTACGCCGGACAAGTGCAGTGGGATGGCCCCGTCACCGAGGTGGATCGCACCGATAATCCCTACATTCGGCAATTCTTCAGCGGCAGCCTGGAAGGGCCGATTCACGTTCCCACGGGCGCTTAGGCTTTGGCGCCGCCCAAGGCGCCGCTGGCTTGACGGGCCGCCAAGGGCAGTTTGGCTTCGATGTAGTCGTACAACTCCCGGAATCGGGGCAAGGCCCGCAATTCCAGCCGGGAACCGTCCCGCAGGGTCAGCACCATGTCTCCCCAGGCTCCCCACCCCCGCGGCACAATCACGGCTTTGGTGATTTCACCGTAGATAATATCGCTGCGGTTGCGGCCAAACCAGCCGCCGGTTACGCTGATGCGGCGATTGGTGATGCGGTAGCGCACCCAGAAAAAACGCACCACAGACCCAATGGTGATGGGCAGGGTGATGACAAAGGTGCTTAAAATTAACGCCAAAATCAAGTCGCCGAAGTGGGGCCGACCTTCAAATACAACTTCTTCTTGCATGATCTTTCGGGTGCGCTGGGTTTTTCTGCGATCGCTTCTATCTTAAGACACCCTTAAGAGATTCCCCCGATCGCTCAGGAGGTAGCAGCCAGGGTACCCCCAAACACGATGAACAGGGCCCCCGCCAACAGTTTCAGGGCATCGACGTGCTGAGCTTCGCCGAACCACCAAAAGCCTAGGGCTACGGTCACCAAGGTATTGGTGTTGTAGATGGAGACCAGTTTGGCGACGGGCACCCCCAGGCGATCGATGGTGTACCCAATGGCCGTGACCCCCAACCCAAACAAAACCCCGACGAGGGCGGCCCAGGCCCCGGCGGCCCAGGATACTTGCCGCTCGGTCGGAAACCACACCAGCCAAAATCCGCCCACGGTAGTGACGGCCAATCCCAGGCACACCAGGTACCAGCCCTGGGCAATGCCAAACCGCAGACTGAGCTTCTGGAGGGCACCGCACAACCCAAACAGGATTGCCGGCAGCACTCCCCCCAACCAAAGGCCCCACCACGCTGCTTTCATGTTTTTTGCCTTGCTCCGTCCTTACCTACCCTACCCGTTTGGCCCTATCCTAGGGGAGTGTTACAAATCGTTACGGACTTTATACCCCATGGCTAGCACCATCCACGAGTTTACCCTCACCAGTATCGACGGGCAGCCGGTGTCGCTGTCGACCTACCAAGGCAAAGTGTGTTTGTTGGTGAATGTGGCTTCCCGCTGCGGCTACACCAAGCAATACAAGGGTTTGGAAGAACTGTATCGCACCTACAAAGATCGGGGACTGGTGGTTTTGGGCATCCCCAGCAACGATTTTGGTGCCCAGGAACCGGGTACCGAGGCCGAAATCAAGAGTTTTTGCAGCACCAACTACGATGTGACGTTTGATATGTTTGCCAAGGTCAAGGTGCAAGGGGCGGATCAGGTGCCTCTGTACGGCTACCTTACGAACACCACGGGCAATTCGGTGCAGTGGAATTTCAACAAGTTTTTGGTGAACAAGGAAGGCCAAGTGGTGAAGTATTACCCCTCGTCGGTGCCGCCGGAGGACAAAACCCTGCGGGCCGATATTGAGGCCCTGTTGGGGTAAGCTACCCAGGATGTTTTGCGCGGGCCTATGGCCACCTTGGTGATCAAAATCGGTACCTCCAGCCTGACCCGCCCGGAAACCGGCGACCTCAACCTGAGCGCGATCGCCCGATTGGTGGAGACAGCGGTGGCCCTACGGCGCTTGGGTCACCGCGTGCTGATGGTGTCTTCGGGGGCCGTGGGGGTGGGTTGCAGCCGGTTGGGGTTGACGACGCGCCCCCAGGTTTTGGCCCAAAAGCAGGCGGTGGCAGCCGTGGGACAGGGACGCTTGATGGGCCTCTACGACGATTTTTTTGCGGAGTTTCGGCAGCCGGTGGCCCAAGTGTTGCTCACCCGCGACAATTTGCTGTCACGGCGGCAATACCAAAGCGTTTGCACCACGCTGGAAACCTTGTTGACCATGGGGGTAATCCCGATCGCCAACGAAAACGATACGGTGGCCACCGAAGAATTGAAGTTTGGTGACAACGATACCCTGTCGGCGCTGGTGGCCGGGGCGATCGCCGCCGATTGGCTATTTTTGCTGACGGATGTCGATCGCCTGTATTCCGCCAACCCCAAACTGGACCCCCAGGCCCGTCCCATCGCCCACGTGACGGCCCCAGAATTGATGACCCTGACGGTGGATGTGGCCGGGGACAGTCGGTGGGGCACCGGGGGAATGGCCACCAAACTGGCGGCGGCCCGCATTGCGGTGACGGCGGGGGTGCAAGTGGCCATCACCAAGGGCAGCGAACCGGAACGGTTGTTGGGTTTGGTGGCGGGGGAACCCCACGGCACGGTGTTCGCTCCCGATCCCCAGCCCCTGAATGCCCGCAAACGCTGGTTGGCCTACGGCGCGATGCCGGTAGGTACCCTTTGGCTGGATCGGGGGGCCGTAGTAGCTGTGCGCGATCGCGGTCGCTCGCTACTACCGGTGGGCATTGTGGCCATCGAAGGGGAATTTGAGGCCGGTGATGCGGTGCGTTTGGGCGATCGGGAAACCGGTCAAGAGGTGGCACGGGGTTTGGTGAATTACGGTTCCCCGGAGCTACGCCAGATTTTGGGCCACCCATCCACGGCGATCGCCACGATTTTGGGGGTCGAAGGGGAACCCACAGCGGTGCACCGCGATAACCTGGTGGTGCTGCCGAGCATTGGTTCGGATACCGTTGATTCGGGCTAAGTGGGTTTTCCAAAAACTTGGCGAGGCAACCAGAGGCGGCTGTAGGTCAGGGCACTTTCCCGGTCGGTGATTTGCCCCTCGGCCTGGGCGATCGCCAGTTCGGTGAGCAGCGCCCCCAGTTGGGGCCCCGGTCGTAACCCCAAAGCGGACTGGAGGTCATCGCCGGAAACCGGCAGGAGCTGGGAAGAATGGAGCCAACGCCCAATCCAAGGTTGAACCGCGGCCATTTCGGCCCCGCTAGCCAAGGCCAAAGCGGCGATCGCCGGCAAAGTATCCTGGGTAGCCTGTTGCAGCGGATGGCGTTGGCGGGGTGTCGGCTCCGTCTGCAAGAATTCCCAAAATTTCGGCAAGTGGCGCAAAATCCCCAAACAGAATCGATGCTCTACCTTGCTGAAGTGCAAAGGCTGCATCAGGGTTGCGGCCCGCAGCAGCGCCGCCAGCCGCGTGATGGCCGTTACCGTACGGCTGCCTGCCAGCACCCGCTCAAAATAGGAGATCAAGGCCGGCTCCAGGGCTAAGAGTTGGGCGATCGCCCCGTCTACCGCCCCAAAGCGCTCTGGCAAGAGCTGGGACGAGGGCAACCACGCCGCCAAAATGCCATCTGCCAACGCCCGCTGCAAACCCACCGTCGGCAGCGCCAGCAAGTAGCACAATTCCATACACACCCGTTCGGGCGCCACCTGGATCAGAGTCGGCGCCAATTCCCGCAACCAACCGCGGGTCGTTTCCTCCAACACAAACCCCAGTTGGGCCGCTTGGCGGTATCCCCGCAACACCCGCAGCGGATCGGCCACCAAATTCTCCCGGGCGATCGCCCGCACCACACCTTCCTGCAAATCTTGTTGACCGCCCAACGGATCGATGACAGCCGCCACCGGGAAATTGCCCGCGGCATCCAAAGACTGGCAAGGCACCGCCATGGCATTCATGGTGAAATCCCGATGGCCCAAATCTTCCACCAGGCTCGCCCCCACCTGCTTGGCCACATCCATCGTGGCCTGAAGCCACACCACCCGCGCAATCTCCCGTTCCCGATCCAACACCACAAATCCGGCCTGGTGCCGTTTGGCCAACTCCGAAGCCAGGGCGATCGCCCCCGTCGGTACCACCAAATCCAAGTCCACCAGCGAGCGTTCTCGCGCCAACAGGCGATCGCGCACCCATCCCCCCACGACATAGGCTTGGGCTGGCAACTCGGCAACCGTAAACGGCAGTCGCACGCACACCTCCGGTTAGGAGTGGCTATCCAGCAGACGCTCTCCCTTCAGCAGCCGCTTGGAAGCCGTAATTACTTCTTCTTCCAAGTACGGCTTCGTAAAATAGCCGTTGGCCCCCAACTCCCGTGCCGTCTGCCGGTGGCGATCGGCCCCCCGCGAAGTCAGCATCGCCATGGGAATTTTCTTGAGGGTCTCATCCTTTTTCACCCGTGACAGCAGCTCCAAGCCATCCATCTTCGGCATCTCAATATCGCAGAAGATGAGGTCGCAAGGCAGACCCGCCCGCAATTTGTCCCAAGCATCCAGTCCATCCCGCGCCTGCTCTACCCGATACCCTACCTTCGAGAAGGTCACCGATAGCAACTCCCGCACCGTGATGGAGTCGTCCACAATCAACACAATCGGATCGTGCTGTTCATCCAATTCCTGCGGCGGTTCCGCCACGTCAAACTTGAAGCGCAGACGACCGCTGGCAATATCAAACAACTCCAACACATTGGCGATCGCCATTACCCGACCATCCCCCAAAATGGTTGCGCCGGCAATCCCCGGCGGTTGCGGCACCGGCCCTTCCAACTGTTTGATTACAATTTCACTCTCGCCAATAATCTGATCGGTTTGGAGAGCCAAAAAGTTGTTGTCATTCCGCAAAACCAGGATGGAAAGAATATCCTCGTCTTGCTTGCCGTAGACGCTGCCCCGGCTGATTTGGCGGTTGTACGTCAACAAACTCGACAGCGGCAAAAACGGCAGCATGATGTCTCGCCACGGCAGCGTCGGTTCTCCTTTGCTGTTCAATTGAATCTGGTTCCGAGGGATTTCCAGCATATCTTCGACGCTGTCCACCGGAAACGCAATTTTATTCCGATTGCTCACACAAGACATTGCCTTGGTAATGCTCAGGGTCAAGGGCAAGCGAATCGTGAACGTCGTACCTTTCCCCACTTCCGATTCGGTGAGGATGCTACCGCGAATTTCTTCAATACTGCTCTTCACCACATCCATGCCCACGCCACGGCCCTTGTACATATCGGCTACCGCCGCTGTACTGAAGCCCGGCCGGAAAATCAAATTAAACGCTTCGAGATCGCTGAGTTTCGCCGCTTCTGCCGGTGTCAACAAACCCTTGCGAATCGCACTCTGTTTAACCTTCTCCGGATCGATGCCCCCGCCATCATCCGAAACGGTAATCACCGTCTGGTTACCTTGGTGGTACGCCCGTACCGTCAGTTGCCCAGCTTCAGGCTTGCCTCGCTGTCGCCGTGTTTCTGGATCTTCGATGCCATGATCAATCGCGTTGTTGACCAAGTGAACCATGGGATCTTGCAGCTGTTCCAGAATGGCTTTATCGACAAGGGTGTCGGTACCTTCAAAGGCAATGTCCGCTTTCTTGTTCGCCTGCAAAGCGCGATCTCGAACCCCCCGCGGCAACCGATCCGTAAGTTGCGAAAACGGCAACATCCGCAGCTGCTTCAGGTTGTCCTGCACTTGAGTGGTAATGGTACCCAATTGCCTGGTCACCTGATCCGTTTCACTCACCACAAATTCGATGTCTGATGTAGATTCTTTGATTTTTACGATCAATTCAATGATTTCCTGGGAGAGTACGTGATACTCGTTGTACGTATCAAACGTATCTCCGGTAAACCGCGAACGAATATCATGGGGATCGTTGTTGCTTTCTCCACCAGCGCGATCGCGATCCACAACCAGCATTTGTTGGAAGCCACTAAAACCCCTGGGGCGACTAGCGATGACCGATGTTTCCAGTACCGAGCGATCAAAGGTATCTCGCATTTTTTGCGATACCTCACTCAACTGCTGAACCTGATTGAGCAGGTTTCCAATAAACCCCTGCATGCGTTCGCTGTCTGAAGCCAGCAGGTTACGGTTAACCACCAGCTCACCAACCAGGTTGTTCAAGCTGTCTAGGTAGGTGACATCTACCTTCACCTTCATCGCCGTCACCCGTTGGCTGGACTTTTTGCCATCACCGCCTGCGACAGGACGATTGGGGACACTCGCTCGACCGATGGTGCTATCCAAAAGCGAGGACAAATCGGCAAAATCATCCGCTACTGGCGCAGTTGTAGGCCCCGCATCCACCAGAAGAGAATCCAGAGACTCCAAACCAGATGTTTCTCCAGGCAAGGAACCGGTTAACAGACCTTCCAAGTCATCCAGATTATCCAGTCCAGAATCCGCCCCTGTCTCCGGTGTGGTTGATGCAGCGTCTGTGCCCTCCTCTCCAAAGCTGCTATCGAAGTAATCAGACAGTACATCTAGGGTTGGACTGCTTTCCCCATTTTCTGCCACCCCCAGGAAATTTTCCAAGTCATCCATACTCGAAAATTCCCCATCCCCTCGCTCGCTTGGGCTGTCGGCGATCGCTACAATGTCCGCATCGGACAAACCATCAAACAGTTCTCCCAAGCCCAGGTCTTCTTCATTGGTTTCATCCCCACCCACGTCAGCAGCGTTGTGTATCTCTGAGGTGTAGTTTTCTGCTTCAGCGTCCAGATTCAAACCGGAAAGGGCACCATCTCCCCCTTGGACGGCGTCCATCGAAACATCACCAAACAAACCTGCCAATTCTGTCAAATCCTCAGCACTTTCTTCGTGCTGAGGTTCCACGTCAGTACCACCTATCGACACAGCCGAGTCTGCCTGTACCGAATCCTCAACCTCCGACAAAACGTTGGCAAAATCCATCTCCAATTCAGATGCAGATGCTACGAACTCGGATTCGTTCTGCTCCAGAGACGCATCAGATGTATTTCCGAAGTCCACAGATTCCATCCCTTCGACGGCTAAATTTTCGGTTGCTATCCCCGCCAGTTCCTCGCTGTTTTCGCCAAACACATCCTCGAAATCTGGAAATTCTGTCACCTCTTCTGCAGCTTCTGCGCTCACATCGGAGGTCATCTCTATGGGTTCTGACCCGGTCAATTCTTCAATCTCATTATTCTCCGGAACTTCCTCCAACAGATCTCCGAGGCTCGAAAATTCGTCGGTTCCTGGCACCACTCGAACTTCTTCGGTTGTTGACTCTGGCAAGTCTATCTCCACCAGTTCTTCAACTCTGGCACTCCCTCCAGCCTCTTCAAGCACATCCCCGAAGTCCGAAAACTCTGCAACTTCTGCCGCCATCTCCGCAACTGCCTCGGT
>DMPD01000362.1:0-1835 GCA_003456125.1 Cyanobacteria bacterium UBA8156
GGCGGTGGAATCCGACCTCAAACAGGAATTGTTCGAGCATTTGTTGCGGCTGCCCCCCAGCTATTTTGGGGTGCGATCGGCGGGGGATTTGATCGGGGTCAGCACCAGTGATGTGGAAAACATTCGGCGGATGCTGGGGTTTGCCCTCCTCAGTTTGATCAACACGGTGTTTGCCTATGCCCTAACCTTGCCGACGATGTTGGCGATCGACCCGGGGCTGAGTTTGGTGGCGATCGCCCCCTACCCCCTGATGTTGTGGATCACCAAATCCTTTAGCGGGCGGTTGCAGGAAGAGCAAGCGACGGTACAAGAACGCCTGTCCGATCTCAACACGTTGTTGCAGGAAGACATCAGCGGCATTGTGCCGATCAAGACCTATGCCCAAGAGACCCACGAATGGGAAGCCTTTGGCGAAGTGAACCGGCAATTGTTGGGGGCGAACTTGGCGTTGGCCCGCACCCGCAATTTGCTGTTTCCGATTTTGGGGGGAATTGCCAGTTTCAGTTTGTTGGCTCTCCTTTGGTTTGGGGGTGAAAAGTTGGCCGATCCCACCAGCGGGTTTCAGGTGGGGGATTTGCTGGCGCTGATTGTGTTGGTGGAGCGGCTGATTTTCCCGACGGCGCTGCTGGGGTTCACGATTACGGTGTACCAGCGGGGCCGGGTCAGCATCGATCGGATCGAAGCGGTGTTGCAGGAACCGCCGGCGATCGACGATCGCCAGACCCAAGCCCCTGCCGTGCCGGGGCCCGGTCACCTCGCCATCCGCAATTTGGAATTTACCTATCCGGGGGCCAAACAACCGACGCTGCGGGGGGTGACCCTCGAAATTCCCACCGGCGAAACCCTGGCGATCGTCGGGCCGGTGGGGGCGGGCAAATCCACCCTGGCCCAAGCCCTCACCCGGTTGGTGACGGTACCCCCCCATACCCTCTTTCTGGACGGCATCGACGTTACCGAACTGCCGGTAACCTACCTGCGATCGCGCATTGCCTACGTGCCCCAGGACAGTTTTTTGTTCAGCACCACCATCCGCGATAATTTGCGCTACGGCCGGCCCCAAGCCCCCGATAGCGCGGTGGAAGGGGCGGCGGCCCGAGCCCGCATCCAAGGGGATATTCTCACGTTTCCCCAACGGTACGACACGATTGTGGGGGAACGGGGGATTACCTTATCGGGGGGGCAACGCCAACGCACGGCTTTGGGTCGGGCGTTGTTGGTGGATGCGCCGATTTTGCTGTTGGACGATGCCCTTTCCAGTGTGGACAACCAAACGGCCATGGAAATTTTGGCGGAACTGCCCCGCCACAAAACCGTGATTTTCATCACCCACAAGTTGGCGGCGGCCGCCACGGCGGATCGCATTGCCGTGGTCGAAAACGGGCGGGTGGTGGCCGTAGGCTGCCATGAAACCCTGCTGCAAACCTCGCCCCTCTACCAAAAACTCTGGCAACAATACGAGTTGGCGGAGGTGACTGCGGCCTAGTGGGGGTATGCTGGTGCCTGCACCTCCACCAAGAGCCGCAATGCCCAAATTTGTAGCGTGGGGCCACTACTGCGAAAACGTTTTGGAGCGGCGGGCCCCCCACCGCGCAGCCCACCTGACCCGCTTGCAAGCCCTCAAGGAAAGTGGAGCCTTGATCACTTTGGGGCCCACCGAAGATCTCTCGCGATTTTTTGGCGTGTATGCGGCGGACGATGCAACGGCGGCCCGCACCCTGATCGAAGAAGACCCCTACTGGCAAAACGGGATTTGGATCGATTACGAGTTGTGGCCCTGGATTCAGGCTTTTTAGTTGTGCCCCCACTCCCAGCGCCTCTCCCAGGGCGGGAGAGGG
>DMPD01000362.1:2155-5258 GCA_003456125.1 Cyanobacteria bacterium UBA8156
TCCCAGGGCGGGAGAGGGGAGTGCGGCGCCTTCACAAAGTTGCTGGTTTGGGCTAGTCCAAAAAACCCATCAACAACACCGGGTTATCGATTTCGTTGGAGGCCACCGGGCGATCGCCCATGGAGCGGTAGGACTCGGAAATGACCAGGGAAGCTGCCGAAATGGGTCGCAACCCGGAGGACTGGAACGTGCTACCAATGTCCAGACCCGAAGCCATAATGGGGCGATCGCCCATCATTTCCACCACGTGTTGACGGCTGGCTTGGATCGGGCGAATGCTGCCGGCAATGCTGTAGGTCTCGCTGATGGCCAACTGGCTGGCATAGACCGGGCGATCGCCGGCCACCCGAAACGTAGACACAATGGCCGAATCACTTTCGGTGCGAACCTGCAACGCCGAGGCATTGGTGGAGGAGCCTTCCGCCGGATTGGTCGTGGCGGCCGGAGTCACATCGACGGTGGCCGTACTGGCACTAGAGCTGGCACTGATGTTGGGACTGGGTTCAACCTTGGGGGTTTTGGGAGCCGTCATGGGGAATCTTTGGCAATAATTAAATTAGTAGAAGTATAGGGGATTTTGCCAACGCTAACCTTGGGTAACGATTGGAAATGCTTGGGTCAGCCCCCCCTGCGGTTAATCAATTAGGGCCCGAGCCGGGCCACCCCCAGCAGGGTAATGTCATCAAATTGGTCGGCGGTGTCAATGTGTTGCAAGACGTCGGTTTCGATCGCCGCGATGGTGTCGGTCACGGCGGCAAAGGGCTGGTTCAGCAAGGCCAGCAAGCGCTTTTCCGTATAGAACGCGCCACTGGGGTTCTTGGCTTCGGGCACCCCATCGGTGTAACCCACCAGGCGATCGCCCACCTGCAAATGGATTTGTTGAATCTGGAAGTGGAGGTTGGGCAACATCCCTACCGCCGGGCCGGTGGACTTCAGGAGTTGGTGAATTTGTCCATCCCGCAACACCAACAGGGGTTCGTGGCCGCCGTTGACGTAGGACAACACGCCGGTTTTGGGATCGAGTACCCCGAAAAACAGCGTGGCAAACATGTTCAAATTGCTGTGGGTATTGGCGACATAGTCGTTGGTGAGGCGCACCGCCCGCAACGCATTGATGTAATCGAGGTTGAGGGTCACCGGCTTGCCCTTGGCATCGGTGAGACCGGGCACCGGAATCGCCAGACCGCTGAGGATGGTTTCCTGGGCAAACACCCGAATCAAACTCCGAAACAGGGCCATAAACAAGGCTGAGCCCACGCCTTTGTCGCACACATCGGCAATCACCAACCCAATGCCGCCGCTGGGGAGGGCAAACACATCGTAAAAATCTCCCGCCACTTCCCGTGCCGGCCGAAAGGTGGTGGCAATTTCCCACCCCGCTACCTGCATCAGGCGATCGGGCAGAAAATCCCGTTGCATTTTGCGGCCCTTTTCGATTTCATTGCGCATCACCGCATCCCGCAACTCCCGGTTGTGGAGACGGGTATTTTCGATGGCTTGGGCCCCTTGGGAAGCTAAGGCCGACAACAACTGCAAATCTTGGGCCGTGTAGAGAATGGCCGGGTTGTGGTAAAAATTCACCACACCGATGGGGCGATCGCCCGCTTTGAGGGGCACACAAATCAGGGAAGCCACCGGGGCATTGGTCCGAATAAACCGGGGGTCAGTGGTGACATCGTTCACAATTTCTCCCTTCCCCGCCGCAAACACACTGCCGGCAATGCCGCGATCGAGGTCGAGGGCAAATTCCAAGTCCATGTTTTCGCCAAACACCTCAATGGTTTGCAGACGCTGGACATCGGACTGCCAAAGCATCAAGGAGCCACCCGTACCGCGCACCAGTTTTTGGGCTTCCGCCAAAATCATGCGGGCCAATACCTTCACATCAAAGCTGGCGGTGAGCTCCTCCGACAGCCGATACAGCAAATTGATTTCCCGATACTTGTCCAGGGTTTCGCCAACCAGCCGTTTCTTCTCGATTTCTTGGTTGATGAACTGTTGCAACAACCGGGCCGCCGCCGCCGAACCCACCACCCACACCCGTTCCTCGCCCCCGATCACCGGATGGCGATCGCCCGCCGGTTCTGGGCCAAACCACACCACACCATCGTCGCCCACAATGGACAGCCCCCCCAAAGCCACCAAATCGGCGCAGAATTTGGCTCCCTCGCGGCGTTGCAGGAGTTTTTGGAGGGGAGTAGCCGCCGCTTGCGTCATGGTGTGGGTTCCGGGTGAGGGGTCAAATTCATTTCCAAGATATTGCGGTTGCGTCCGTCTTGGTGTTCGTAGGCGAACCGATCGCAGCCCTGAATGGCCAAAAATACCCCCAATCCCCCGATGGGGCGATCGGCAATGGGGGCATCCAGGTTATCCGGCGTGGCTTGCACCAAGGGATTGTAGGGGATGGCGGTATCTTCGAGGATTACCCGCAGGCGATCGCCCAGGTTTTCGGCGGCGATCTGGATGGAGCCCGTCAACCCCGCTTCTTCGTAGCCGTGGGCCACAATGTTGGTGGCAATTTCATCCACGGCCAATCGGAGGCGATAGGTAGCCCGTTTGTCTAAACCGGAATGGGACGCGGCTTGCAGCACATAATCCGCAATGCCCGCCAGGGATTTGAGGGTACCGGGAAAAGTTTGAGGTTCCATGGGCCACCGCCTAGCATAAGAGCACGCTACCACGATTGGTTCTCTGCCCACCCACATCAACTGTAGCAAAAGCTTCTCTTGGCGACACCTATGCTAGCGTAGAGGCAGAGTTCGCCCGTCTGGGATGGATCGTTTACCGGAAAGCCAAAGGGCGATCGAGCTGCCGGATTTTTCCCCCTACGGCTACCGTTTGGAGCGGGAACTGGGGCGCAATCCGACCGGGGGGCGGGTGGTTTACCTAGCCGAACCCCTACCCCACGCTCCCGCCAACCCCGCGGTGGTGCTCAAGCATTTTCAATTTCTAAAACAAAGCCGCTGGGAAGGTTTTCGGCAGATTGAGCGGGAGATGGCCATCCTGCAACGGCTGCACCATCGGGGCATTCCTTTGTACCTGGGTACCTTTGAGACGGCGGATGGTTTTTGCCTGGTGCAGGAATATAGTCATTTTAATTAAC
>DMPD01000007.1 GCA_003456125.1 Cyanobacteria bacterium UBA8156
GGCGCTCTAAGGTCATACCAAGGGTGGCATCCAGCAGCGGGTGACCCGGACAAACCAAAACGGCCGCGGGTTTGCCGGAAAGGTACCGCTGGTCTTTCTCAAAACAAACCCGCTCGTACCGTTTTAAGACGGTCTCCCCCCGACCCATCTCGCGATCGCGTTGACGAATCACCGCCGGTACATGGGTGATCTCGTAGCGTTTGGGTTCCCGCTGTCGAATGGTGCCCCCCAACCGTTCAAAGGCTTCGATGAAAAAAGCCGCAATGAAGTGGGGCTGGAGTTTACGGGCTTCCGCGCGTTCCATTTCCTGCCGAATTTGCTGGACTTTGGTGGTATCCATAGAATCCTGAGCCAAAGCCCGCTCCGCCAAAAGCTCCTGCAACTGTTGGGGATCGAGGCGATCGCTCACCACTCGATTGAGCCTGTCCCTCACCTCCGGGCGATCGCCATAGCGAATCGCTTCAATCAACAATTCCCGCAACTCTTTCCCGGCGATCGCCTTGCCCAGCACGTCAAACACTTTGCCCCCCAGGGCTGCCTGCTCCACCTCCAATTTTTGCAACAAAGCCAGGTAGACATCTCCTTCCCGGGTTTCTGCTGCCACGAGGTTCCAGCAGTGACAAACCTCCGTCTGTCCAATCCGGTGAATGCGCCCAAAGCGTTGCTCCAGACGGTTCGGGTTCCAGGGCAGATCGTAGTTCACCATCAGATGGGCCCGTTGCAAATTGATACCTTCCCCCGCCGCATCGGTGGCGATTAACACCTGCACCGCCACATCTTGCTTGAAGGATTCCTCCGCCTTCTTGCGCTCTTCTCGACCCATGCCCCCATGAATGGTCACCACGGCCTCCGATCGCCCAATTAGGGTCGTAATTTGACGGGATAGGTAGTTCAGGGTGTCCCGGTGTTCGGTGAAGATGACCAGTTTGGGGGATAGGGAATAGGGAACAGGGAATAGTGAGCGATCGGTTTTGGGTTCCCCGTTCCCTGCCATCCGCTCCCTGAGCAGCATTTGCAGCAGTTTGGAGAGCTCCTCCCACTTGCGATCCTTGCCGCTGTGGCGCACCCTGAGGGCCAATTCTTCGAGTTTCTCCAACTGTGCGATTTCGGTTTTCAGTTCGGCGATCGTTTGGGCCGCAGAAGCGCGATCGGCTACCTCTTGTTCTTGAAGCTCCCGCTCAGAGCTGGGGGATTCCTCAAAATCATCGTCCCAGTCTTCAGGGTCGATCGCTGCGCCGAAATCCATCGCTACCTCCTGCCCCCGCTTGAGGAGTTCCTCTTCACGAAGCCACCGCTGTAGGCGCTCCCGCCGTCGCCGCAGAGACTGATAAATGGCTTCGGGCGAAGAGGCCAAACGCCGCTGCAAGATGGTGAGGGCAAAGCCAACGGTTCCTTTGCGGCCGTCGTTGACCAAGGATTCCGCCCGGTTGAATTCTTCCTTGACGTAATCCGTGACTTGTTTGTAAAGCATGGCTTCGAGATCGGACAGCACATACTGGACGGTGTGGGCCTGCCGCTCCGGAAACAGGGGTTTCCCATCAAACTTCAGCAAATCCTCTTTGACCAATCGCCGCATCAAGTCGGAGACATCGCAGGTATGCGCTCCATCCCGAAACCGCCCCTCAAAGCGATCGCCGTCCAGCAGCGCCAAAAACAACTGAAAATCTTCTTCCTTACCGTTGTGGGGTGTAGCCGTCATTAGCAGAAAATGGCGGGTCAGGGTGGATAGCAATTTTCCCAGTTTGTACCGCTTGGTTTCCTGAACTTCACCGCCAAAAAAGGAAGCCGATAACTTGTGGGCTTCATCCACCACCACCAAATCCCAGTCGGTGCTTCTGAGCTTGGCTTGCAGATCTTCATTGCGACTGAGCTTGTCCAGCGGCGCTAGCGCCAAGGTCATCTCCACCAAGGCATTCCCGGTACGAGCAGCGGCGATCCGATCGTTGGTGAGAATTTCAAAGGACAGATCGAATTTGTGAAACAGTTCATCCTGCCATTGGGTAGCCAGACTACCGGGACAAACAATCAGGCACCGCTGCAAATCACCCCGAATCAGCAATTCCCGGATGAACAACCCCGCCATGATGGTTTTGCCAGCCCCAGGGTCATCCGCCAATAAAAACCGTAGGGGTTGACGAGTCAGCATCTCTCCGTACACCGCGGTAATTTGGTGGGGCAAAGGGTCTACATCAGAGGTATGCACCGCCAACAGCGGATCCGACAAATGGGCGAGCCGAATGCGATGGGCTTCCGAAACCAATCGCAACAAGGCACCGTCTCCATCAAAACTCCACGGTCGCCCATCCGTGACGATTTCTAGGGTGGATTCGCGATCGCGAAACAGAATCTCGGTGTGGGGATAGCCCTGAATATCCTTGTAGGTCAGCTCCACTACATCGCTACCGTGCCACTTCGCATCAATGACGGTCACGCTTTGATGTGGCAAAATGCCCCGGACAAGGGTACCGCGGGTGAGGGCTTCCAGTTGGATCATGGCCTTGGTAACAGAGAGGAGCTTGTAGCCTATTGTCTCGCAAAGTCCCGCTGCTAAGCCCACTCCAAAAGGTTGGTCGTGTGGGTTTAGCGGATAGCCACGTCAAACTAGACATACCGCTGAGCCAAAAACGCCATCGGGTCTACCGAGTTGCTGCCGGCGTTGCTGAACAGGACAATGACGGTAGTATGGTGAGCACCTTTGACGCGCTCGGTGCCGCGAAATCCCACGCCGTTGGCATCCAACTCAGGATGTGGCATTGGGTCTCACCTGAATTTCATATCCTCGTTAGGCAACATTAGGCAACGCCTATTCTGGTACCGGGAATGCAAAAGGCAAAGGGGAAATGGTAGCCAGGGTGGCGATCGCCGATTCATGCAAAAGACCGTTGGTGGCCAAAATACGACCGGAAGTCAAATCAAATGGCCCGCCATCGTAGGCCGTCACCTTGCCGCCCGCCGCCCGCACCAACACCACACCCGCCGCCAAATCCCAAGGGGAAAGACCGCGCTCCCAATAACCGTCAAACCGACCGGCCGCCACATAGGCCAAATCCAACGCCGCCGAACCGCTGCGCCGTACCCCCTGGGTTAAGTGGGTGAAGTGGCAAAATTCCGCGTAATTGTTGTCCGCCACCCGCCGGCGATCGTAGGCGAAGCCCGTCACCCAAAGGCTTTGGTCGAGATGGGCTGTCGGCGAAGGCCGCAGGGTTCGCGCTTGCCCCCCCGACCAGCAAACTACCTCTTGACCGATCGCCCCTCGAAACAGCTCATCGTGAAAGGGATCGTAGACCACCCCCACCACTGGCTCCCCGCGGTACAACAGACCAATCGATACCGTCGCGAAGGGGTAGCCATGGGCAAAATTGGTGGTACCGTCCAGCGGATCGACGGCCCAGAGCCAATCTCCGCGATCGCCCTGTCGCCCCGATTCCTCCGCCAAAATCTCAAATTCTGGGCAGTGCCGCCGCAAAATCGCCAAAATCGCCGCTTCCGACTCCCGGTCGGCAACCGTGACCAAATCCCCCGGTTGTTTCTCGACAACGTCGGTTTCCCCCACCAACCGGCCAAAATACTGCCGGAGAATGGCCCCGCCTACTCGGGCCGCCTCGGTGGCTACCGTCAAGTACGGAGACCAATCCCCTGTCGCCTCGCTCCCCATTAGCGACCCCGCCGCCGCTGCAAGAAATCGGGAATATCCAACCCCGGCTTGCTCACCTCAATTTTGGGTGCGGGTGTGGGATGCAGCGGTGTGACCGAGGGGGTGGGG
>DMPD01000354.1:0-194 GCA_003456125.1 Cyanobacteria bacterium UBA8156
TGTTTTTCGGGGGTGAGGTCGGTGCGGTGGCGGGAGATCGCGCCTTTGGAGTCGCAGAGGGTAATTTGGCGGGCACCGGCTTGGTGCAAAAGGTTGGCCACGGCGATGCCGGCCGCGCCGGCCCCGTTCATCACGATGTGAATGCGATCGATGGATTTGTGGACCACCCGCAGGGCGTTGAGCAGGGCGGCGGT
>DMPD01000354.1:550-11671 GCA_003456125.1 Cyanobacteria bacterium UBA8156
CCGTGCTGGTCATCGTGGAAAACCGGAATATCGAGGGTTTCCCGCAATCGCCGTTCGATTTCAAAACAGCGGGGGGCGGCAATGTCTTCGAGGTTGATGCCGCCAAATACGGGGGCCAGGTATTGCACCGTGCGGATAATTTCTTCGGTATCTTGGGTGGCCAGGCAGATGGGGAAAGCATCGATGCCGGCAAATTCCTTAAATAAGACGGCTTTGCCCTCCATCACCGGCAAGGCCGCTGCGGGGCCCAAATTCCCCAACCCCAGCACGGCGCTGCCATCCGAAACCACGGCCACCATGTTGCCCTTGCACGTCAGTTCAAATACTTTGCTGGGATCGCGGGCGATCGCCTGGGAAATGCGCCCCACGCCGGGGGTGTAGGCCATGGCCAGATCGTCGGCCCCCCGCAGCGTCACTCGGCTCTGCACGGCCAGTTTCCCCCCCTGGTGCAACGCAAAGGTGCGATCGCGGGCTTCCAACAACTCCACGTTGGGCAGACCTTGCACCGCCCCAATCAAGGCATCGGCCAAGGCTTCGGTGGCGGCGGCCACGATAATTTCCCGGGTCGAGATGGCGCGATCGTGTTGCAACAACGTGATCTGACCGATATTACCGCCGGCCGCGGCCAAGGCGGCCAACACCTGGGCCAACTGCCCCGGCTGATTGGGCAACCGCAAACGCAAAGCCAAGCTGTAGCTGGGGTTGGGGGTAGACATACCGCATCGCGAAAACAAGGCTTTCACCCTAACACGTTGGGCGATCGCGATGGTGTTATCGGCCACAACCGCCCCACCGTTCTTGCCACAACTGAAACACCAACAAACTCCACAGTTTTTGTCCGTCTTGGGTGCGCCCCGCCCTCAAATCCGCCTGCCATTGTTGAACCGTTTGGGGACAAAACCAACCTTCCCGTTGCAAGCGAGTAGGGTCAAGGTATTCCCGGCACAGGGGCTGCAACGCCCCCCGCAACCACGCGGCGATGGGGGCGCCAAACCCCACTTTCCCTGGTTTCAACAACGACAACGGCAACCGCTGCCCCAAGATCCGCCGCAATCGGTATTTGCTTTGTCCGCTGGGGTACTTAAATTCGGGGGGCAAACGGCTGGTGTATTCCACCAACACCCGATCCAAAAACGGTTCCCGCCCCTCCAAGGCCACGTGCATGGTGGCCCGATCCACCTTGGGCAAAATGTCGCCGGCTAAAAACCCCTCAATGTCTTGCCAGGCCATGAAGTGGGGCCAAGATAGCTCTGGATCGTCTCCTGCGGACGGGCCCGTCCCCGCCCGTCCCACGGCCTGGAGGTCGGCATCCAGAAAATGCCGCACCGTGGTTTCGTATTGCGAACGGCGATCGCCCTGCTGCCAAATCCCCTGCAATTTGGCGTATTTTTCCCGGAGGTTGACCCGCCGCGACAGCACCAACCACACCCAGGGCGGCGGCTGGCCCAAGCGCCCCAACCAGCGCGGATACCGCAGCGCCCCCTGCAACCGGGCATACCGGGGATACCCATAAAATTGTTCGTCCCCCCCGTCCGCCGATAGGGCCACCGTCACCTGGGAACGCACCCACCGCGCCAACAACACTGTGGGAATTACCGAACTGTCGGCCAAAGGTTCGTCGTAAACTTCCGGGAGGAGCGGCACGATCGCCTGGGCTTCGGCTTCGGTGCAGTACAACTCGGCGTGCGCGGTGCCCAAATGCTGGGCGATCGCCCGGGCCGCCGGTGCTTCGTCTGTCCCATCCACAAAACCAATGGTGAAGGTTTTCAGAGGAGAAGTCCCCCGTTCCTGCAGGAGGGCCGCCACCAAACTGCTGTCGGTGCCGCCGCTCAGAAAGACCCCCACCGGCACATCCGCCACCAACCGCAACGCAAAGGCTTCCTGGAGTTGGGCGGTCAATTCGGCCTCTAGTTCGGCGGCGGGACGGGCCAACCAAGCCGCCCGCTCCTGTTCTCCCTGTTGCAAATGGGTCAACACATCCCAATACCGATGCCGGGTGAAGGTGCCATCGCTGCCCCAACAGAGCGCTTCCCCCGGCAACACCTGGGATACCCCCTGCCAAATGCTGCGGGGGGCCCGCACGTACCCGTATTGCAGGTAGGAGGTCAAAGCATCGGGGTCAATTTCGGGCTGGAACCGCGGATAGTGAAAAAAAGCCTTCAGTTCGGAGGCAAAGGCCAAGCGGCCGTCGGTGTACCGGTAATACAAAGGTTTTACCCCGAGGGCATCCCGCACCAGCCACAGGCGATCGCCGTCCCACAACGCAAAGGCCCACATCCCCCGACACCGGGCCAAAACGTCGAGGCCCCAACTGTGAAACCCCTTCAGCAACACTTCCGTATCGGTCTCGGAAGTAAAGGTGTAGCCCTTCGCTGCCAATTCCCGCCGGATTTCCCGGAAATTGTAAATCTCGCCCGTGTAGGCGGTCGCCATGTCCCCGAAGGTCATGGGCTGGTGGCCCGCCACCGACAAATCCAAAATTGCCAGCCGCCGATGCCCCAAGGCCAAACCCCGCGCCGGTTGCCAAAACAACCCACAGCCGTCGGGGCCGCCCGCGGCCAACGCGTCCCGCATCGCGATCGCCGTGGCTTCGTCTCCATCCCGATCCCAAAACCCGGCAATTCGACACATGGGGGGTGCTCGCTACGCGGTAAAGGCAATCTGCTGGTGGGGCGGCGATGCCGGTTTCCCCAACAAAAATCCCTGGGCGAGATCGATGCCGGCCCGTTGCACCCACTGCAACTCCGCTGCCGTCTCGATGCCTTCCGCCAGGGTGGTAATCCCCAACTCCTGGGCGATTTCAACGATTTTCTGGGCCACCACCGCTTTGTAGGAGTCGCGATCGACCCCCCGAATCAATTCCATATCCAGCTTGACGTAGTCGGGCCGCAACTGATGGAGCAAATTTAGCCCGGAATACCCCGACCCAATATCGTCCAAAGCCACACCAAAACCCGCCCCCCGATAAAAATCGAGGATGTGCCGCAGCCGAGCGGTGTCGTCAACCCGCTCCGATTCGGTAATCTCAAACACGATTCGCTCGTGGGGAATGCCGGTATCGTTGATGTACTCGACGGTGGAGAGCAAACAAAAAGCTGGATCGTAGATGGATGAAGGCGTGAAGTTTACAAATACCTTCTGACCCTGGTGCGGTATGGCATGGGCAACGGCTTCCCGAATGGCGCTCCGACGGGCGGCTAAATCTACCTGAAACAACAGTTCTGCGGTTTTGGCGGCCCCCAAAATCCGCCCCGGTGAAATCACCCCGTCATCGTCCAGCCCCCGCAACAAAGCTTCCTGGGCCACAATTGTACCCACGTCACGGGTAGAGACAATGGGCTGAAAGTAAGAGGTCAGGCGGCGCTCGCTCAGGAGGGCTACCAGCCACCGCGCCGACTGCATTCCCATAACTTGCGACAAGGAGATGACCCGCGGGAAATCGTCAAGTTTCGGCTTGGTGCCAGGGGGCATCCACAACGCTTTGGTATGATTGCACTCTCGCTCCGTTAGCGCAGCGGCCAACGGTTCCCACAGGTTGCCCGCCAAGGGCACGATCGCCCAGCAAGCCTCGGTATTCAGTTGCAAATCTTGGGGGCGATCGGCAAAGATCTTCCCCAAAACACGGGCCGCCTTGCCAAAGGTGTGACCCAAAGGAAACCACAGGTAGAGGGTTCCTTCGGCGGGAATGTCTTCCGGCAAAGCCTCACAACGGGGACACAACGGACGCACAGCCATAAACCCATCTCTAGGAATCGCAGATTCCTTTCTACAGTGTGTATTCCATTTTAGGGCGTGTTGGGGGGGCTGTCTTCCCCCGCTGGGCTAACCGGTGAGGATGAGACCGCCCGTTGCGATCGCCAGGCCGTCACCAAATACCCCAGGTTTTTCCGAAATTCTTCACTGCCCCACAGGGAACCCACGCGCCCGGGATCCCAGGAAGCCGAAAGGGCCCCATAGCTCAATCCCAACACCCCCAGACCGGTCAACCCCAGACTGACCAACAACACCAAGGTGTTGGACACTTCCAACCAGTGCCGCGAGATGACAATGTAACTCAGCACCAACGAGCCAAACCCCATTGCGGTGGGAATGCCGCAAAATACCGCCGCCCGTCGCACCATGCGATCGCTCACTTCCTGGGGGATGCCCTGGGCCGCAGCGCGGTCGGTCGGAGCGGGGTTCGGCTTGGACTCCGGTTTTCGCCCAGTTTTGGGTTTGGCTTTACGACCTTCTTGAAGACCTGCTTGAAGACGGCCTTTGCGTTCCGTATTGGCCGTGGTTGGCGCTGTTTTTTGCGCTTTTTGCCGCGCATTGCGCCCTTTGGGCTCAAAGGGCAGGGGTTTGGGTTCCGACATGGCAGGGAGGGATAGGTTAGCCGCGAATCCCCAGCTTAGCAATGAGTTGGCGGTGGTTTTCGGCGCTCTTGCTGCGAATGTAGGCCAACAGCCGCTTCCGCTGACCGATCAGCTTCAGCAGGCTGCGCCGGGAGGCAAAATCCTTGGGATGGGTTTTCAAGTGTTCCGTCAGTTGCAGCACCCGCGCCGACAACATGGCCACCTGGACTTCCGAAGAGCCGGTATCCCCTTCGTGCCGTTGGTGCTCGGTCATGATTTCTTGCTTTTGTTCTTGCAGCAATGCCATGGGAGGGGTTTGGTAAACTAGAGTCCTCAATTGTACCTTGTTTTGCCCTAATCGCAACCCAAGGCCGCAAAACCTCGAACCGAAACACCTCGAACCGAAACACCTAGGGGGCAAACAGGCCGAGTTGGTCGGGCGGGGCGGCTTCGTCGGGTTTGCGGGCCCCCTTGCGCAACCCCGTCGCGATGCGGCTGTTTTTGGCGATGGTGCCCAGCAATTCCCGCGATCGCCCGATCACCGGCGCCGGCAAACCCGCCAACCGGGCTACTTCGATGCCGTAGGAGCGGTCGGCTCCCCCGGGTTGGACCTGGTGCAAAAACACAATTTCTTCGGGCAATTCTTTCACCGCCACCTGAAAATTGGCAACGTTGGGCAAAATTCCCGCCAGTTCGTTGAGTTCGTGGTAGTGGGTAGCAAAAATGCTACGGGCTTGGAGGGTATCGGCCAAATACTCCGCCACCGCCCAGGCGATCGCCATGCCGTCAAAGGTGGAGGTGCCCCGCCCAATTTCGTCCAACAACACCAACGAGCGATCGGTGGCATGGTTCAAAATGTTGGCGGTTTCGTTCATTTCCACCATAAACGTGGATTGCCCAGTAGCCAAATCGTCCACGGCCCCGACGCGGGTAAAAATGCGATCGCAGAGGCCGAGGGTGGCGCGGGTAGCGGGCACAAAACACCCCGTTTGGGACAAAAGCTGGATCAGACCCAATTGCCGGAGGTAAACGCTTTTGCCACTCATGTTGGGGCCCGTCAGCACAATCAAATCAGGGTGGTCGGGACTGCCCAAAGCCACATCATTGGGGACAAAAAATCCCGCCGGCAAGGTCTGCTCGGTGACGGGGTGGCGGCCGCCCACCACCGCCAACCGCCGATCCAAGGTCAACACCGGCCGGCAGTATTGGTATCTCACGGCAATGTCGGCCCACCCAACCAACACATCGGCGGCGGCCAGGCGGGCGGCGATCGCCCGGATGGCCGCAATATGGGTAGCGGCCTCGGTACGCAATTGGTCGAACAGTTGGTACTCCAGCAAATTCTGTTCCTCACGGGCGTGGAGGATGCGGGTTTCCCGTTCCTTCAGTTCCGGCGTAATGAACCGCTCTTCGGTGGTGAGGGTTTGTTTGCGAATGTATTCCGGGGGGGCCAAGTCACTTTTGCCGCGGGAAATGCTGAGGTAATAGCCAAAGGCTTTGGTGTAGCCCACCTTCAGGGTGGCGATGCCGGTGCGCTGCCGCTCGGTTTTTTCCAGCTCGGTTAGCCAGGTCAAATCTTCTTCGGTTTGCCGCCGCAACCGATCCAACTCGGCACTGGCCCCCGGCTGAATCAGCCCCCCTTCCATCAGGGTCAGGGGCGGGGTGTCCACCAACCACCGCTGCAATTTTTCCGCCAATCCCAGCAGTTCCGGGGGCACGCTTTGCAAAGCCTGCAGGTACGAGGATTGGGCCCGCACCACCAACCGGGCGATCGCCGGCAAACGACTCAACGAACTGGCCAAGGCCACCAAATCCCGAGCCCCCGCCGTGCCGTTGCCCACGCGCCCCGCCAACCGTTCCAGGTCGCGCACTTCTCCCAGGGCCTTGGGCAATTCCGCCCGCAGCAAACCCTCCGCCACCAACTCCGCCACCGTATCGGTCCGGGCGGCGATCGCCGTCAAATCCATCAGGGGTTGCACCAACCACCGCCGCAACAGACGGCCCCCCATCGCCGTCACCGTGCGATCCACTGCCCGCAGCAACGAACCGGCCGTGGCTCCCTCCCGCACCGTCTGCAAAATTTCCAGGTTTTGCTGGGTGGAACGATCCAGCACCAAGTAATCGCCGGGATACTGCACCTTCGGCGGCAACAGGGGGGCCATTCCCCCCGGCTGGGTTTCCTGCAAATAGGCCACGATCGCCCCGGCGGCCCGCGTGGCCAAGGGCCAATCCGCCAGCCCAAACCCCTCCAGCGATCGCACGGCAAAGGTTTCCAACAAGCGTTGCTGAGCTTCCACCAAGGCAAACGTCCCCGGCGACCGGGGGGTATAGCAAAAGCCATCGGGCCATCCCGCGGGCCGTTCCGCCGGCCCGTCGGTGGGGTACAACACCTCCGCCGGCTGCCACCGGTACAATTCCTGCCACACGGCTTCCCCCGCCGGTACCTGGGTGGCGAAAAATTCCCCCGTGGAGACATCCGCCCACGCCAGCCCCCCCGCCGGCACGATCGCCATCAAATAGTTGTTTTGCTTGGCCACCAACAGCCCTTCCTCCAGGGCCGTACCGGGGGTGATCACCCGAGTCACTTCCCGCCGCACCAAACCCTGGGCCTCTGCCGCCGGCTCCATCTGTTCGCACACCGCCACGGCATAGCCCTTGGCCACCAATTGACGGGCATAGCGCTCTAGGGCATGGTGGGGCACTCCCGCCATGGCCACCCGCCCCACGTTTTTGCCCCCGTCCTTCCCCGTCAACACCAGTTCCAATTCGCGGGACAGGGTTTGGGCATCCTCAAAAAACGTCTCGTAAAAATCCCCCAACCGATACAACAGCAGCGCCTGAGGATAGCGATCCTTCGTCGCTGCAAAGTGCTGCAACATCGGGGTTAAATCGGCCCGGTCGAGGGAGCCCAGGGCGATCGCCAATTCTGCCATTTAGAGACCGTCTACCGCCCGATCTAGGGTAGCCCGGGCCCGATTGAAATCGAAAATGGCATTGGAACGATTCACCTCCGCTTGGGTGAGGTCTTCTTCGGAGCGGATCACCTCCAGTTGGGTGCCGACCCCCGCCGTCAACCGCAGCCGGGCCAAACGCAGGGCTTCGCTGGCACTTTCCACCGCCTTATCCGCCGTCTGGATCCGTTCCTGCCCCGACCGCAACGTGCTGTAGGAAGATTCCACCTCCAAACGAATTTGGGTCAGCAAATCCTCAAAGCGATTCACCGCCGTATCGCGATCGGCCTCGAATTGCTTCACCCGGGCCGCCGCCACGCCCCCATCCAACAACTGCCAGGAGACCCGGGCCCCCAAGGTGTACCCCAACGAAATCCCCCCCACGTTGCTGAGGTTGTCGCGGGCATCCAAACTGCTGCTGAGGGTCACCTGGGGCCCCAGCCGCGCCAGTTCGGCCTTGGCACGATCCACAAAAGATTCTGCCAACTGCCGCTGGACATCCAACTCGGCCCGGCTCCGAAACGCCTGCACAATCGTTTCTTCGAGGGAAATGTTCCAACCTCCCCGCGGGGCAATTTTATCGGCCGCCGTCAGGTTCGCCGTCGGCGCAAACTGCAACAGCTGGGCCAAAGCCCGTTGCCGTACCTGTTGGTTGTTGCGATCGCTCAACAACTGCTGCCGGGCATTGCTGAGCTGCACCTCCGCCTGCAACACGTCAAACTTGGTGCCCACGCCGGCCCGTTCCAAGGCTTGGGTATCGGTCAAACTTTTTTCCCGGGCCGCCACCGAAGCCTTCCGAATCCGAACTGTTTCATCCGCCTGCTGCAAGTCAATGTAGGCATTGATCACCTGCAACAAAATGCCCTGGCGAATCCGCTTGAGATCGGCTTCCGCCGCCCGCAGCCGTTTATCGGAAGCCCCGACCAACGATTCCACCAACCCGGATGTATAGACGTTGTAGGACAGTTGCACCGCCCCCGACAACGGTTGGGTAATGGTGGGGCTGTCCCCCAACCCCGGCAACCGGGCGATGTTGCCCTGGCGAATGTCCGCCGAATCACTAAAACTGTATTGACCCGTAACCCCCACCGTCGGGGCAAAGCCGGCCAAGGCTTCTTCCCGTTCGCCCCGCGCCCGCCGCACCGCAATGCGGGCCCGATCCAATTCTTTGCTGTTGATTTCCGCCAACTCCAGGGCTTCTTGCAGGGAAATGGGCTGGGCGCGGGTCAACCGTACCTGATCCGGATTGGTGGGCACCACCAAAGGGGGTGTGGGCACAATGCCGCGATCAAAAATGGAAGTATTGCGGGGCACCTGCCGCCGCTCTGTGTCCTCCACCGCGGCTCGGGCTTGAGCCACCAACGTCACCTGCTGTTGTACCAAATCCTCCAACCGGGTGGCCACCGTGGTGAGCTGGGCGGCCGGTGCCGGGGCGATCGTGGGAGCCAGCTCAAACGCCAGACCCGCTGTCGCTGGGATCACTTCCTTTGGGGCCATCTCTTTTAGAGCCACCGGAGAGCCTTCGGGACTGGGGGGCAAGGCCGTAGATTCCGGTGCTGCTGGTGCTTCTGAGAAAGATACAGAAAGAGGTGCCGAGAGAGACAGGGGCAAAGGTTCTACCAAAGGTTCGGCTAGACTCAGCCAAGGGGTGCCCAAGGTTATGCCCAACGACAGGAGCGAGACCCGGGCCGGGCCATACCAGAAATGTCGCATTGTTATCTCCTTGCCACCACGAATCACCCACCGTATCTGCGGGTTCGGCTAAAGCCTAGTCTGCGTAGCCTAATTTACCATCCCCCGGTAGGACAAATTCCGACCCAACGAATTCCCTTGCCCCAAAGGGAGTTTGTTAAGATACCCTCAAATACTCAGAGCAAACGGCGTGCCGAAAGCAGGCATTATCTACAACGATGCCAAACCGGTGGCCCAGCGCATCGCCCGGGAGATGGCGACCTGGCTGGCAGAGCGGGATTGGGAGTCGGTGACCACCACCGGTTGGGGCGGCATTTTGGGGTATGCTCAGCCCGATCGCCCCGTGTGCCATACTCCCATCGAAAGTTTGGTACCCCCCGATTTTTCGCGGGACTTGGCCTTTGTCGTGGCCTTGGGGGGCGATGGCACGGTGCTTTCTGCCTGTCGGCAGGTGGCCCCCTGCGGTTTGCCCCTCCTCTCGATCAACACCGGCCACATGGGCTTTCTCACGGAAACCTACCTCTCGCAGTGGCCCGAAGCCCTGGCCCAGGCGATCGCCGGGAAGTACATCGTCGAACAACGGTTCCTCTTGGATGTCCGCATTTTTACACCGGAGGGCTTGTTGTGGGAAGCCCTCGGCCTCAACGAGATGGTGTTGCACCGGGAACCCCTCACCAGCATGTGCCACTTTGAGGTGGCGATCGGTCGCCATCAACCGGTGGATGTGGCTGCCGATGGCGTGATTTTGTCTACGCCCACCGGCTCGACGGCCTATGCCCTCTCCGCCGGCGGCCCCGTCATTGAACCGGGGATTCCCGTCATGGAGTTGGTGCCCATTTGCCCCCATTCCATGGCCTCCCGCGCCCTGGTGTTTGCCAACAGCGAACCGGTCACCATCACCCCGGCCAACCGTCACCGCCTGGTGCTGGTGGTGGATGGCAACGCCGGTTGCTACGTCTACCCCAACTACTACGTGAAAGTGGAGCGATCGCGCTACTACGCCCGGTTCATGCGGCTTCACCGCGGGGAGTTTTTTCAGGTGCTACGGGAAAAACTGGGTTGGGGTTTGCCCCACATCTCCAAGCCCACTTCGGTGGAACTCCCCTGAGGTCACCTCTACCTACTTGCGCCAGCGGCACGCCATAGCCGTAGACAGGATGCGAGGCTGGGACGAGGGGATCGCCGGCATCGAGACAGCCGTAATTTGTCCTAAGCGTCGGTATTGCGGAAAACCCGAGACAGGGGCCCTGCGATCCATTTTCAGAGATTACCGGAAGGAGGCTGGGCCTAAGTCTGCCCTTTACCTGTACAATAGAAAACCTATGTCTATCGAATGGTGACGATCTAGCCAACCACCCTAGCTTGGTTTTGGGCTCGTTAAATTCACGCTGGTTCTGGTCATTTTTCTTTACCCTCGTTTTGTTCACCCTAGTAAGGAGCGTATCGGTTTTCGCGTATGGTCAATTCCACTCCCACCCCCACCAGCAAAGTCCCTGGCAAGACCTCCAGCAAGTCCGCCGGTAAGTCGGTACGCGACGGCATTCCCGAACGTTTCTTGAAGAAGAAGACGGCCCCCGGCAACGGTACCGCCGGAGTTGGGTTTTCTCATGATGATTTTGCCGCACTGCTGGACAAATACGACTACCACTTCAATCCGGGGGATATTGTGGCGGGCACGGTGTTCAGCCTGGAGCCACGGGGAGCCCTCATTGACATTGGCGCCAAAACCGCAGCGTTTATCCCCATCCAAGAAATGTCGATCAACCGGATTGAGCAACCGGTGGAGGTGTTGCAGGACAACGACACCCGTGAGTTTTTTATTTTAGCCGACGAGAACGAAGAGGGGCAGTTGACCCTTTCGATCCGCCGAATCGAGTACATGCGGGCTTGGGAGCGGGTGCGCCAGTTGCAACAAGAGGATGCCACGGTGCGATCGCTGATTTTTGCCACGAACCGGGGGGGGGCGCTGGTACGGATCGAGGGGTTGCGGGGCTTTATTCCAGGGTCTCACATCAGCACCCGCAAGCCCAAGGAAGATTTGGTAGGGGAAGAGTTGCCCCTCAAGTTTTTGGAGGTGGATGAGGCCCGCAACCGTTTGGTGCTGAGCCATCGCCGGGCCCTGGTGGAGCGGAAGATGAACAAGC
>DMPD01000090.1 GCA_003456125.1 Cyanobacteria bacterium UBA8156
CGGCGACTGTGCAGCATCTGGCCCCAAGCCTACCCCGCCGGTGACCTGGGGTACCTGGATACCGAAGGCTATCTCTACATCGTCAACCGCCGGGCGGATTTGATCGTCTCCGGTGGCGAAAACATCTATCCCCGCGAAATCGAACAAATTTTGGAACCGCACTGCCAAGCCGTCTGCGTGGTGCCCCGCCCTGACCCCCTGTGGGGTCAAATTCCCGTAGCTGTCGTCGTGCCGAGCGATCGCCCCCTTTCCCTCGCCGACGTGCAAGCCCTGTGTCAAACCGCTGGCCTCGCCCGTTACAAGTTCCCCAAAGCCGTGGCGGCGATCGCCATCCTGCCGCTCTTAGCCAACGGCAAAATCGATCGCCCTGCCGTCCGCGCTTGGGTCACAGAAAATACCTCGCTCGCGGGGGGCGAGGTCTCATCTGGGGGGACAGGCTAGCGCCGGGGTTGAGCCGGTGCTGCAGGTTGTTGGCGGGAGACAAACTCCACCGCCGATCGCCCCGGAATAAACGTAAACCGTTCCGCGTCGGGGTTGGCCTTGTTGTCCTTCGAGACCATGGCATCCAGCACCTGGAACAACGAAGTTACCTGAATTTTGGCGTTTTGGGCCACCTGAGGCTGCCCCTGCCGGGCCCGATCCAGCATCGCCTGCAAATCGCTGCGCTCAAAGAAGAACGGCACCAACTGCTTGCCCCCCTGCTCCAGGGTCAGCATCCCTTGGTTATTGCCTTGCCCCCCCACCGCAAAAAATACCGGCACCGTCGGCAGGCGATCGCTCCCCCGCCCATTGGCCGACAACACCTGTTTCGCGGAGTCCAGGCTGGCTTGGGAAGGCACAATCCGGAAACCCACCTTTTTGTTGTCCTTATTCTTCTCGATCGCCTTGTAGGCATCGTTCATCGAAATCACCGTCACCCGGGCGCGCCCCCCCACATCGGGCGTACGTTGACGAATTTGCCCCAGGGTCGTCTCGGCATCCGCCGGATTCAAAAAGAACAACAGCAACTGATCCGGTTGATTGGCACTGGCTTGCCCTTGGGGTTTGGGCAGCGTTCCCAGCAACGGCGTACCCTGGGCATCCGTAATGGTAAACACCGGCACGCCGTTCAGACGCTCCATCACCTGAGCCTCGGTCAACGCCCAAGCCCGGGTGGCCGGTGCCATCGCCATCGTGCCCACCAGGGCCGCCGTTACCGCAAATTTGGTCGGGGAAAACATGAATACACTCCAATCGCAACAGCTTCGGGTTATGGTGCAGAAAAACCAAAGCACAGTATGCTCCCCTCAACCGGGTTGGCGGCTTCCGGTTTCGCGCCGGCGTTACGGCCAACCCGGAAGTTTTTGGTGCCAGTTTTTGGTGCCAGTTTTTGGTGCCAGTTTTTGGTGCCAATCCATCCCAAAAAACCAAAAAATTTGGTGGCTTGGGGGTTCGCAGGGAGTCCAGTGCAATATAGCGCAGATTTAGGGAATGGGACGGTCATAATGGGGAAAAAGTTCGCGCGATGAATGGGTTTGCGGATTTGCAGCGGGAGTTGGCCTGTCGGCGGGCGCGGCGGGCCGTCACCGAACTGGTTACGGGTTTGGATTTGACCCCCCGCGAGCGGCAGGGACTGGAGGCCGACCTGCGGGAACTGCAGGAAACCCTGGACAAGTTGGAGCGGCAGGTGGTGCAAATTGCCGTTTTGGGGTTGGTGGGTCGGGGCAAGTCTTCGATCTTGAACGCTCTGTTGGGGCAGGCGGTGTTTGCGACCGGGCCCCTGCACGGCGTGACCCAAGAGCGGGAGTTGCAGACGTGGAGCGCCGTGGGGGGGGTGGAGCTGGTGGATACCCCCGGTCTGGACGAGGTGGATGGGGAAGCGCGGGGGGCTTTGGCGGAGGCGGCGGCCCGCCGGGCGGATCTGGTGTTGTTTGTGATTGCCGGGGACATGACCCGCCGGGAGCGGGATGCCCTGGTGGCCCTGCGGCAGGCCGGCAAGCCGTTGTTGTTGGTGTTTAACAAAGCCGATCGCTATGCCGCCCGCGATCGTCGGGAAATTTTGCACAAGCTGACCACCGAGCGGTTGGCTTCGTGGGTCCTCCCCGAAGACATTGTGTTGTGTGCGGCCGCGCCGTTGGTACCCCAAGCCGTACCGCAGCCCGATGGCTCCCTAGAATTGGAGATGGTGTCGGGGGAGCCCCAAGTAGAGGATTTGCGGGAGAAAATCCTGACGGTGTTGGCGCGGGAAGGCAAGGTGTTGGCGGCCCTCAACTCCTTGTTGTTTGCCGATACGGTCTCCGAGCGGGTGATCCAACGCAAGTTCTTCTTGCGCGATCGCCGGGCCGAGGGCCTGATTTGGAATGCCGCCGCCCTCAAAGCCGCGGCCGTTGCCGTCAACCCCATCGCCGTTTTGGACATTGCCTGCGCCGCTGCCATCGATGTGACGGCGATTTTGACCTTGGCCAAGCTCTATGGGGTGACCCTGAGCGAGCGGGGGGCCACCGAGTTGTTGCAGCAAATTGGGTGGGGGATGGGGGGCATCGGTGCCGCCGATCTGTTGACGACCCTGGGGCTGGGTTCCCTGAAAACCCTCTTGGGCGGCAGTGGGGTGGGGGGAGCCCTCTATCCCGCGGCGGCCTTTGCCCAGGCGGGAATCGCCGGGGTTTCTTCCGTCGCCATCGGCAAAGCGGCCAAAAGCTACCTGGCGAACGGGGCTTCCTGGGGGCCGGACGGGCCCCGGGCGGCCATTCGCCGCATTTTGGACACCCTGGACCAAGATTCGCTGTTGCAGCGGCTCCAATCCGAACTGCGCCGCAAACTGGAGCTCTCGCGCTTCGGGTTGGATTAAGCCAGAGCCCCACCGCAACTGGAGCCGCTGCCGGCCGTGCACCCAAAACAATGGGCCGCCATCTGGATCGTTGTGGCTAAAACCAAGGAGTTGGCTGCCAAGCAATCCGCCAGGGTGAGGGCCCGACCCGTGGGCGATCGCAGCGGCAAATTTTCCATCTGATGAAAATCGCAATCGTAGAGCTGCCCGAGGTAATCCACCGACAGGCGATCGCCACACATCAGACCGGGCAACGTCGCCGGATTGAAATGCTCCGCCAGGTACTGGAGGTAGCGGCGATCGGTATAGTCGTTTCGGATAGA
>DMPD01000190.1:0-14352 GCA_003456125.1 Cyanobacteria bacterium UBA8156
TTCTTTCCGCGCTCTCTCCGCCCCCCCCTCGGGGGGGGGGGGGGGGGGGTGGGGTGGGGGCAAACCTCTCAAAGTTAATTAAAATGACTATACTCGTACCCAGGGATGAACCTGAATAACATGCGTATAACGAGATACAGATAGAGAGATACGGATAGCGAGATACGAGCTACGGACAATGAGCTACGGACGCAGACCCAATTGATTCATTTCCCGTTCCAGGGCCGCCAGCAATTGGGTGTTGCTGCGGGCCCGGGCAGCTTCCATGCGTCGTTTGAGGGAGTTGGCCAAACTAGCCCGATGGTTGGCTTCGGCTTCACGTTGGCGTTGGGGATCGATGGCCATGGGGTTTCTCCGTTGATACTTTGGATATTTTGGATACTTCTGATACTTCCAAAAAGATGGTTGCTGGATCGATGCCGTACACTTCGATCTTCGCACTCCCCTAGTATACACAAACGCTCAAAGCGCTGTAGCTTTCGATACAAAAATTTGTAACGATGGCGCAAACCTGGAGGGGTGCTCCCAGGGTCTAACACAAAAAGCATAGGGAGTCCGGAACACATGCAAGGATGGTGGACAGTACCGGTAGTGATGGGGCTGGCGATCGCGGCGCCGGCTTGGGGGCAGGTTTACCGGGTGGAAACGGTGCTGACGGGTTTAGAGCGGCCGTGGGGCATGGCTTGGTTGCCGGATGGCACGTTGTTGGTGACGGAACGACCGGGGCGGTTGCGGGCGATCCGGGGCGGTGTGCTCGATCCCGCACCGATTGCGGGAGTACCCCAAGTACTGGCCGCGGGGCAGGGAGGATTGCTGGATGTGACGGTGCATCCCAATTTTGCCAACAATCGGTGGGTTTACCTGAGCTATGCCAGCGGCACACCGCAACGCAACCGGTTGCAGGTGGCGCGGGGGGTTTGGGACGGGCGGCAATTGCGCAACCTCCAGGTGATTTTGGAAACTTCTCCGTGGAAGTCCGGCACCCAGCATTTTGGCTCACGGTTTACGTGGCTGCCCGATCGCACGCTGTTGATTTCGGTGGGGGATGGCGGCAATCCGCCGGTAACGTTGGCGGGGGATTTGATTCGGATGCAGGCCCAAAACGGGGCTTCCCACCTCGGGAAGGTGCTGCGGATTCGGGACGATGGCAGCGTACCGCCGGACAATCCTTTTGCCAATCAAGGGAGTTTCGATGCCAAGGTGTGGTCTTTGGGTCATCGCAACATTCAAGGCAAAGCCATGGATCCCCAAACCCGTGTGCTTTGGGCTACGGAGCACGGTTCCCGGGGTGGAGACGAGGTCAATCGGCTGGCGGCAGGGCAAAACTTTGGCTGGCCGGTGGTTTCCCAAACCCGTGAATACACGACGGGGGAACCGATTGGTGTCCCTTCGCGCTCGGATATGGTGAACCCGCTGTGGGTGTGGCCCCAGGCGATCGCCCCTTCTGGTTTGGTGGTCTACCGTGGGAATCGGTTCCCGCAATGGCAGGGACAATTGTTTGCCGGTGGCTTGGTCTCCCAGAGCGTCCACCGGCTGGAGGTTCAGGGAAACCGCCTCACGGAACGGGAACGGATTGCCATTGGGCAACGGGTGCGGGACGTGCGGCAGGGCCCCGATGGTCTGCTGTACATCCTGACGGACAATGCCGATGGCCGCTTGGTGCGGTTGGTTCCCGCTTCCTAGGTGCACCCGTGGTCAGGGAGAACCCGGGATGTCATCCTTCAGGGCCTGCAGCCGGGCCAATCCCTCCGGTTTGAGGGCCAGGGTCGCGTTGGGATCGGGGCCCCGTTGCAGCGATCGCCGGAGCGTACCCACGTATACGGGCTCCGATACTCCCGGTTGGGGATGGGCGATCGCCCGGGCCCAGACGGTCATTTCGGTGCTCCCTTGGCCGTTGCGGCCGGGTACGGCCAGATTCTGGCCGGCTTTGGTGAGGGTGGCCACCAGTTGGTCTTGGGCGATGGTGGGGGGCACGGCGATCGCCACTTCCGGGCCGTAGCGATCGAACACCACGGCGTAGGGGGCGGCCCCTGCTACCTCGGTGGGCACGATGGGGGCCAAACTCAGGGCAAACAGCCCCACCGTCAATACCACCGAGAAGGCGGTGATGCCCACCATCCGAAACCGAAATCCCCACTTTTGGGCAAAGGCAATGCCGGTTAGCAACGTCACAGCCAGCACAAACAAGCCCATGGCTTGGGCCAACTGACCATAGGTGGCGGGTGCCAATAAATCCATGTGCATCCTTGCGTACAGTCTGTTCTTAGCTTACCTGACCCCCATCACTCTTCATTCCCACTCAATGGTGCCCGGCGGCTTGGACGTGATGTCCAGCACCACCCGGTTTACCCCCGCCACTTCGTTCACAATCCGGTTGGCAATGGTGTCCAGCAGGGTATAGGGGACTTTCGCCCAGTCGGCGGTCATGCCGTCTTCGCTGGTGACCAGGCGCAACACCACCGGACAGGCATAGGTACGTTGATCGCCCATCACCCCCACGGTCCGCACCGTCGGCAACAACACGGCAAATGCCTGCCACAGGCTGTCGTACAGGCCGGAGCGGTTCACCTCTTGCCGCACGATTAAATCGGCATCTCGCAAAATGTTCAGGCGCTCCCGCGTGACCTCGCCAATGATGCGAATGGCCAAACCCGGCCCCGGAAACGGCTGGCGGCGAACGATTTCATCCGGCAGCCCCAGGGCTGAGCCCACCTTCCGCACTTCATCCTTGAACAGTTTCCGCAGCGGCTCCACCAACTCAAACCGGAGGTTGGGCGGTAAACCACCCACATTGTGATGGCTTTTGATTTTCACCGCTACCCGTTTGCCGGTCACCGGGTCAACATTGGTATCCGCCGACTCAATGACATCGGGGTAAAGGGTGCCCTGGGCCAGAAAATCAAAAGGCCCAATCCGGATCGATTCTTCTTCAAATACGCGAATAAACTCATAGCCAATGCGCTTGCGTTTTTCTTCGGGATCGGTGACCCCCGCTAACCGATCGATGAAGCGATCGCGCGCATTTACGTAGTGCACCGGAATGTGAAATTGCTCTTCAAACAGTTTCACCAGGCGCTCCGGTTCCAATTTGCGCATGAACCCCTGATCGATAAACATACAGGTCAGGCGATCGCCGATGGCTTTGTGCAGCAGAAACGCCAACGTGGAGGAATCAACCCCCCCCGACAACGCCAACAACACCCGTTTTTCCCCCACCTGTTGCCGAATATCGGTCAGGGCTTCTTCAATAAAGGTATTGGTCGTCCACTTGGGTTCACACTGGCAAATGTGATAGACAAAATTGCGGAGGAGGGCCATACCGCCTTGGGAGTGCACCACTTCGGGGTGAAACTGTACCCCATACCAACGGTTTTGGTGATGGGCGATCGCCGCGCAGGGGGTATTGGTGGTGTGGGCCAACACACCGAACCCAGGGGGCAAGGCCTCCACCGCATCCCCGTGGCTCATCCACATCACCGATCCAGACTCCACATTGGTGAGCAAGTCGGTTGGGTCGTCCACCCACAATTCCGCGCGGCCGTATTCCCCGCGACTGGCCCGCACCACTTGCCCCCCCAACTGCTGGGCCATCAACTGCATGCCGTAGCAGACTCCCAGCACGGGCACCCCCAAATCCCAGAGGGCCGGATCGCAAGCCGGGGCCCCTTCGTCGTACACCGAATTGGGCCCCCCCGACAGGATGATGCCCTTCAGGTTAGCGGTTTGCAGCCGTTCGATGGGGGTGCGGTACGACACCACCTCGGAATACACTTGGGTTTCGCGAATGCGGCGGGCAATCAGTTCGGAGTATTGGGAGCCAAAATCCAAAATGGCAATGGTGGGACGACCTTCCCCTGTCCCTGCCGGAGCCTTGGTTTGCCCAAGGGGTGAAACAGAAGCAACCACAGCAAAACCCCGTGACAATTCCTATTAGTGTACGCCCTAATTTCCGGTGTGCTTTTCCAGGCAGGTGATTAGGGTACCAACGGTCAAAGGTTTGCTCAGATAGTCGGTCATGCCGGCGGCCAAACAGGCTTCACGGGACCCCGCCAGATCGTTGGCGGTGACCGCCACAATGGGTAAGGGAGACGGCAGGTGGGCATACAATTGCCCCCGGGACTGACCTTGGCGAATGTGCCGGGTCGCTTCGAGTCCATCCATCTCCGGCATGTGAATATCCATCAATACCAAATCGCAATAGGTGTGTTGCAAAAAGGCCAGACACTCTCGCCCGTTGGTAGCGACCATGGTGCGATGCCCCAGCCGCTCCAGCATGCGTCGCAATACCCGCTGATTGACCGGGTTATCCTCTACGACCAATACCTGCAGGAACGATCGCGCCGCTGCTTTGGGGGTGTCCTGCACCAACGTGCCGGCCGACGAGACCAACCCTACCGGCACCCACAAACCAAATTGGCTGCCGGACTCCACGGCCGCCACTGCAGCAGCGCTCAGGTTGGCCGGCGGCTGGCCCCCCACCTTCCCCCCCGAAATCACCCACAGTTGCCCCTGCATCAACCGACACAGGCGATCGGCAATGGCCAAGCCCAAACCGGTACCGCCATACCGCCGGGTAGACGACAAGTCGGCTTGCATAAACGGTGTAAACAGTTTGCCAAAATGGGTGGGCGCAATGCCAATGCCCCGATCGCGCACCGTAATTTCGAGTTGGTTGGGCTCTAGCCAATCTACGGCAACATCGATCGCCCCGCCGTTCCCAAACTTAATGGCGTTGTCCAACAGATTGCTCAGGACTTGCCCCAGCCGTCGGTAGTCTCCGCAAACCTGGGACGGTACCGTTGGGGCTATGGTCACGGCGATCGCGATGTCCCCCTCGGCAATTTGCCGCCGCCGTTGGGCGATCGCCTCGTCCACCAACACAGCCGGCGCAAAAACCAGTGTCTCCAGCTCCATGCCTTCGGCTTCGGCCCTGGTGAAGTCCAAAATGTCATTCAAAATGCGCAACAAGTCTTCCCCACTCCGCCGGACATAGGCAAGCATTTCTTGGTGTTGGGGAGTAGGAGTGTCCATCAACATCAAATCGGTAAATCCCAAAATGGCATTCAGAGGCGTGCGCAGCTCATGGCTCATCATGGCCAAAAATTCGCTCTTGGCCCGGTTGGCTGCTTCTGCCTGCTGCTTCGTCAAGGCCAAGGTTCGATTTTGCTGTTTTTCGCGCGCCAGGAGGTCGGCCTGGGCAAAGGCAATGCCCAAATGGTTGGCCACCTCTTGCAGCAACGAGATTTCGGCCTCGGTCCACTGACGCTGGTAGCCCCCCTGGTGCAGCACCACCAGCCCGGTGGGTCTTCCCCGCTCGGAGGTGCGCACCGCCATGCAGGCCTGCACCCGCACCGCCAAAAGGTCTGACTGCCACACCCCCAATTCGGTGCTCTTGTCAACGTTGGTGATCGCCAAGACCCGATCGCTGGCCAGCAAAGCCGCCGCCGTTGGGTTGCCGGCCACCGGAAACCGACTGCCCAGCACCGAGGGGTAATCACCGGTCAAAAATTCCGCCACGCACGTAGCCGTTAGCTGCTGCTCATTCCGTACGTAGATGGCACAACCGCTGACCCGAAAGGCCTCGCCGATGGCGATCGCCGCCCGGAGAAACATCTGCTCACCGGTGGCTTGCTCCCGAATATCCCGGATAATTTTGCGCAGCAACAGCTCCCGTTGGTACTGCTGTTGCAGAGTGTGTTGCGAGGTTTTGCGCTCCGTGATGTCACTGAGGGTACCGGCCAGGCGCAAAACCCGTCCGTGGCGATCGCGGGCTACGGCCCGACCCTGTTGCCGCACCCATCGCCAAGTACCGTCGGCATGGCGGATGGGGTATTCCAGAGTCCAATCTGGGCTCGTGCCCGCCAAATGCCCGTACAAGGATTTCCCCAACCGTACCCGGTAATGGGGATGCACCCGTTCCAACCACGCACAGGGCGGCAGGGTGTGGGGCAGACCCACGATCGCCAAACTCTGGGGATGCAAATACAGGAGATTGGGCAAGACCCAGTCCCACAGACCATTGCCGCTGCCGGCCATCGCCAGTTGCAACCGCTCGCTGGTTTGGAGGGCGACTTCCTCTGCTTCTTTGCGTCTCGTCACGTCCCGCGCGACCGCCACCACACCTTGGGGCCGATCGCCCTCGGCGATCACCCCGGTCAACTGGACTTCCAGCCACAGATAGCTGCGGTCTTGTTTTTGAAACCGAAAACACACCTGCGTGTGCAACGATTGCCCCTGGGCCAGTTGCCCCTGCAGCACTTGCCATGCCAGAACCACGGTGCGGCGATCTTGGGGATGAACCCATCGCCATAGCTTGCCGGAGAGATGCGTCCACCCCAACAAGCGGGAGCCCGCCGGTGAAGCATAGCGCAGCTCTCCCGCCGGACTTAACCACACGATAATATCGGTGGCATAGTCGGTCAACAAGCGGTAACGGGACTCCCGTTCTCGCAGTTCGCTCCAATATTGTTGCCGTTCGGTGCGATCGACCACCCGCCCCAGGGTGCCCTGGTATTTGCCCTGGCGATCGAACAGGGGCGTTACCACCACCACCGCCTGCAGGATTTGCCCGTCCCGCCGTCGAAATTGGAGATATCCCCCCGCTTCTTGCGGGCCGGCCATGGCTTCGCTGGTAGCCAACGAGGCTTCTTCGGGTTCCACGATCCAGCTTTCGAGGCATTTGCCGCGCAGCGCCCCAGGGGCTTCCCCCAACATCGCGGCAAATTTGCGGTTGACAAAGGTTAAAATGCCGTCCTCGTCAATGGTCCAAATGCCTTCGGCTTCGGTTTCGGCAATGTAGCGATACCACCCCTCTCCCCCATGGCTCTCATCTGGAGGCGCATCTGGAGAAGCATCTTGGGGCGCATTTTCAGGTATGTTTTCGGTCGCAGGGCCCGCCCGAAACGACCCAATACCTTCCACCCACTGGGAAATTTCCCAGTCGTAACTTTCCCACCGTTCTGAACGCTGGCTATCCGTAGAACCACTCCAGAAAGCTTTCAAACTTTCCGCCCCCTCGTAACGGGTTCCCCCCAACAGATGGCATTTCGGCTGATCTCTCAAGTGTTGGTTATGGATCGACCTACGTCCCCAATTTATTGTAGAAGAGTTCCTGTCTGCTGTGATCCGGATCAAGATGGCAAAGGTAAAGTTTTGCCGAAGGTTAGGATGGCAAGGGTGGACAAAATTCAGGAAAAACGATGGCGATGGATGCCGAAGCGATGGTGGTGGGGGCCGGCATTGGTGGGTTGGTGGCGGCCACCCAGTTGGCGGCCAAGGGCATCTCGGTGTTGGTGTTGGAAAAGTACTTGATTCCGGGGGGCAGCGCCGGTTTTTTTGAACGGGATGGCTACCGCTTTGATGTGGGGGCTTCGATGATTTTTGGCTTTGGCCAACAGGGCACGACCAACCTCCTCACTCGGGCTTTGGCCGCTGTGGGCGAATCCCTCGTGACGGTGCCCGACCCGGTGCAAATTGCGTACCACTTGCCCAACGGTTTGGCGGTACGGGTGCATCGCGACTACGAAGCGTTTTTGCAGGAATTGGGCGATCGCTTTCCCCACGAACGGTCGGGTATCCGCCGCTTCTACGATGAGTGCTGGCAGATTTTTCGTTGCCTCAACGCCATTGAGTTGTTGTCGTTGCAGGAATATCGCTATTTGTTCTGGGTGTTTTTTCAGAATCCGGTGGCCTGTTTGGGATTGGCGCGGTATCTCCCCCAAAACGTCGGCGATCTGGCCCGGCGCTATATCCGCGATCCGGAATTGCTGCAGTTTATTGATATGGAATGCTACTGCTGGTCGGTGGTGCCGGCCGATCGCACCCCGGCCATCAACGGCGGTATGGTGTTCAGCGATCGCCATTACGGCGGTATCAACTACCCCAAGGGGGGCGTGGGTCAAATTGCCTTGGCTTTGGCGCGGGGTCTGGAGCGGCACGGCGGTCGCATTCGCTACGGCGCCCGGGTGACCGCATTGCTGCCCGATCGCGAAGGGGTTACGGTGCGTTTGGCCAATGGCGAGTCCCTGCGGGCGAAGCGGGTGATTTCCAATGCCACCCGCTGGGATACGTTCGATCGCCTGGTGCCGTTGCCGTTGCCCCCCTCCGAACAACAATGGCGCGATCGCTATCAGCCCTCCCCCAGTTTCCTCAGTGTGCATTTGGGGGTGAAAGCCGATGTCCTGCCGCCGGGCACCGATTGCCACCACATTTTGCTGGAGGACTGGGCCCACCTGGAGGCGGAACAGGGCACGGTGTTTGTGTCGATCCCCACGCTGCTCGACCCGGAATTGGCTCCCCCCGGCCGCCATATTGTCCATACGTTTACCCCCAGTTGGCTGGCCCACTGGCAACACCTTTCCCCCTCAGCCTACCAAGAACAGAAAACGGCGGCGGCCCAAGCCTTGATCGCCCGCTTGGAACGGTTGTGGCCCGGCTTGAGCCAGGCGATCGAGGTGCAAGAGGTAGGTACCCCCCGCACCCATCGCCGGTTTTTGGGCCGGATGGACGGCACCTATGGCCCCATCCCCCGCGATCGCCCCTGGGGGCTGGTGGGCATGCCCCTGAACCGCACCCCCTTCCCCAACCTGTTTTGCGTGGGGGACAGCACGTTCCCCGGTCAAGGCCTCAATGCCGTGGCTTTTTCCGGCTTCGCCTGTGGCCATTTGGTGGCCAGCACCCTCTAACTCACACCAACCGCCGGTAGTACATCCCCGGCAATTGGAGAACCGCCCCCGCCAACTCCAACTGCAACAACAAACTCAAAATTTCCCCCGACGGCAAGCCCACGGTGGCCACCAACCGATCGAAACTCACCGCATCCTCGGTGCCGATCGCCGCCAACACCTTGGCCTGTTGGGGATTGACCTCGGGTACCACCACGGCTGGCGTTTCGACTGGCGGTGGTGGTTGCTTGGCGATCGGCGGGCGATCGCCGGCTTTGGCTTTCTTGGGGGACACCGGGTCTAACACCGGCAACGCCAGCAACGACTCCACCAACTCGTTCACCCCCAACACGATTTGGGCCCCTTGGGCGATCGCCCAGTGGCAGCCCTGGGATTGTTTGTAGTCCAGAGCCCCCGGCAACGCATACACCTCGCGACCGTATTCATTGGCTTGCCGCAGGGTGATGAGGGCCCCCGAATCGACCTGCCCTTCAATCAGAATCGTGGCGCGGCACAATCCGGCAATGATGCGGTTGCGGCTGGGGAAATGTGCGCGCTGTGGCCCGGTACCTTTGGGGTACTCGCTCACCACCAACCCCGATTGGATAATTTTGCGGTGTAGGGTTTGGTTTTGGTACGGATACACCCGATCCACCCCCGTGCCCACTACGGCAATGGTGCGCCCCCCCACCGCCAAACACCCCTCGTGGACTTCGGCATCGATCCCTTGGGCCAATCCCGAAACCACGGTAAACCCGGCTCGACCGAGCCCCTCTGCCAACCGGCGGGCCCAGCGTTGCCCATACACGGTCGGCTCACGGGTGCCCACGATCGCCACGGTCTTGGTTTCGTCCCACTGCTGCCAAGGCCCCGCCACATACAACACACTGGGGGAATCGGGAATTTCTTGGAGCAATTTGGGGTATTCGTCGTCTAGGGGCAACCAAAAGGAGGCATTTTCCTGACAATGTTCCTCCCACAGCCGCTGGGGATGCAGCGCCCGCCGCGCCACGACAATCTCTTCCGCCGTTTTGGGGCCTAACCCCTCAATTTTCTGCAACTCCCGAGCCGAGGCCCGCCAAGCCGTCTCCAGACTCGGGAAAGCTTTCCGCAGTCGTGACAACAACACCGGGCCAATTCCCGGCATCTGGGACCACGCCAACCAGTAGGTCCGCTCGTAGCCTTTGTCCACCGGTACGCCCTCTTCAAGCTGGATTCTGAAGCTGGATCATCAAGCTGGATATGTGCTTTCCGGTGGACGTGCCCAAACTAGATGGCTTCGTCGTTGGTTTCCCCTGTCCGAATGCGAACCACCCGCTCCACCGGTGAGACGAAAATTTTACCGTCTCCAATCTCGCCGGTGCGCGCCGCCTGCACGATTTTTTCCACCACCATATCGACGCGATCGTCTTCCACCACAATATCGAGTCGCAGTTTTTGCAGAAACTCCACCGTGTATTCCGACCCCCGGTATCGCTCGGTCTGCCCCTTCTGCCGACCAAATCCCCGCACTTCCGAGACGGTCATGCCCACAATGCCGGCGTTGACCAGGGCGATTTTGACTTCGTCCAACTTGAACGGACGAATGATGGCTTCAATTTTTTTCAAGAGTCTGACTCCACTACGGACGGTCTACAGTTTCTCTTTATCGCACGGGCGCGATACCTGTGTGTAATTTACGTTACATCTCGCAGGAAGCAAACCAACCGTGAAATTTGTGGGCGTGGATTTGGGCTGGCAATCCCAGCCCTCGGGCTTCTGCACATTGATCCTCCAGGGCGATCGCCTGACCCTGGCCACCCTGACTCGCTACGATCGCCACGGGGAAGTATTGGCCGCGATCGCGGCGATCGCCGAGCCAGCCTTGATCGCGGTCGATGCCCCCACCCTCATTCCCAATGCCACGGGCATGCGCATGCCCGACCGCCTCGCCCATCGCTATTTCGGCAAATACCACGCCGGGGCCTACCCCGCCAACCAAAGCCTACCGTTTGCAGCCCATACCGTAGCCTTTGGCCAAGCCCTGGAAGCCCAAGGGTTTGCCCATGCGCCAACCTTGATTCCCCGCCAACCGGGACGGTACCAAATTGAGGTGTTTCCCCACCCCGCCACCATCACCCTGTTTGGGCTGCCCCGCATTCTCCGCTACAAAAAAGGCCGGCTGGCGGACCGCGCCGCCGAATTAACCCGTTTGCGCCAATACCTACAAACCGTTTTGCCGACGTTGGTTCCCCCCTGCTTCCTGCCGGAGTTGCCGCCGATCCCCGCCACCGGTGCTGCCCTCAAAGAGGTGGAAGACCGCCTCGATAGCTTGCTCTGTGCCTACATCGGTGCCCACTGGTGGTACTGGGGCACCGCCCGCAATTGGGTACTGGGCGATCGGGCCCAGGGGTACATCGTCGTGCCTGCACCTTCCAGCACCGAACTTTTCGGCCCGGCGCAACTCTCTTGACAGAAACAAGGAAAAGCAAAAGCGATCGCCTACGGTATTCTCAGTCGCGTAAAGACCTTGCCACCCTATATGGTCTTCTTCCAGAGGGCTTCTGCTGAAAAGCGGCTCTCTTTTTTATTTTCTTTTATTTTCTGGGTTGGATGCCCTGCGCTCCAGAGACAGCTTCAACCCCAAGCCAGCGCCCTAGGCAATCATAAGTCCGGGCAATCACCGCGATCGGCGATCGTCATGGGCCCACCGTTGCCCTGGGGGCCCGTACCCCCTATGCTGAGCATAGAAAATCCTATTTCCGTGGCGATGCTTGCCTTGCCCCCCTCGGGCGGCTCCGGGAGTGAGCAATCTGCTGGGAATTGGTCGCGATGCTGAGGTCGCCCGATTTAAGCAAGATATTTAAGCAAGGTCACCTCTAAAAATGGGTCGCAGGGGCACCGCCCCCGTCCCTGGCTCTCACCAATACTGGTAAATAGAGGTCACTGCAAGATATTTAAGCAAGATGAGGGGTACCCAGCGCCGTACAATGTGCGAGGTACGCAAGCAAAAACGTCCCTGTCACAACACACTGTAGATAAAGAAAGTTCGGAAAAATCATGCCAATTGCAGTAGGAATGATCGAGACCTTGGGGTTTCCGGCGGTGGTAGAGGCCGCCGATGCCATGGTCAAAGCGGCGCGGGTTACCCTGGTGGGTTACGAAAAGATTGGGAGCGGTCGGGTGACCGTGATTGTGCGGGGCGATGTGTCGGAAGTCCAAGCCTCGATCGCCGCCGGTGTGGATTCGGCCCGGCGGGTCAACGGCGGCGAAGTGCTCTCCACCCACATTATTGCCCGGCCCCACGAAAACCTGGAATACGTGCTGCCCATTCGCTACACCAAAGAAGTGGAGCAGTTCTCGTTCTAGGTTATTGCTTGGGTATTGCTTGGGTATTGCTTGGGTGTTTCTGATTGATTCCGGTTTGATTCCAGTAGGTTCAGGCTAACAGCAAGCTGGGGTCAAGAATGTAGTCGTTGGTGCAGTCTGGGTATTGGATTGAGATTCATTACGATTTGGTTCGGGTTTTAGCAAGGTTTTTGGGAGGGATTATGGCAATTGCGGTGGGCATGATTGAGACCCTGGGCTTTCCGGCGGTGGTGGAAGCGGCGGACGCGATGGTGAAGGCGGCGCGGGTGACGTTGGTGGGTTACGAAAAGATTGGCAGCGGTCGGGTGACCGTGATTGTGCGGGGGGATGTGTCGGAGGTGCAGGCCTCGGTGGCTGCCGGTACGGAATCGGTGAAGCGGGTCAACGGCGGTCAAGTGTTGTCTACCCACATCATTGCCCGGCCCCACGAGAACCTGGAATACGTGTTGCCCATTCGCTACACCGAAGAGGTGGAGCAGTTCCGGGACAACGTCAACGCCATTCGGCCCACGAACCGACCGTAGAAAGGCAAAGGTATGCAGATTGCCCGGGTTTGCGGCACGGTGGTCAGCACCACCAAGGAACCCCATTTGACCGGTACCAAGTTTCTGTTGTTGCAGGCGATCGATCTCGAAGGACAGGAGTTGCCCGCATACTTGCCCAAGTACGAGGTGGCGGCGGATCGGGTGGGGGCCGGTTTCGGAGAATGGGTACTGGTGAGTCGGGGCAGCGGAGCGCGGCAGATTCGGGACGGACAAACGTTGCCCATCGATGCCGCGGCGATCGCCATCATTGACACCGTGACCGTGGGCAACCGACTGGCCTACAGCAAACGACAGAGCGATCGCTAGCCGGGGCCGGCGGATACGGGCAAACACACACGGGCGCAGGGGATCATGACCGGAACGGTAACGGCAATGGGGACGGGGTTAATGCCGATTGGCGGGGCTTTGCCCCCGTTGACTTTGGGCGATGCACCCGCGCTGGCAGCGCTGGTGGCGGCGGGGACGGTGCGGGTCGGCCGTGGCACGACGTTGGGGCCGGCGGCGGTGGTGGTGCCCCAGGGAGCGCCAGCAGGTTTGACAGCGGGTTCGACGGTGGGAAATTGGCCCGCCCAGGTGCTGGGGGACGACGGTCGGGAATATGCCGTGTGGTTGGGAGACGGGGTGGCGATCGCCCATTTGGCGTTGATTTGTGGGCCCGCTTACCTGGGCGATCGGGCGTTTGTGGGGTTTCGAGCGACGATCTTCAACGCCCGGATTGGGGCCGATTGTACGATTGGCGCCCATGCCCTGGTCTGCGATGTGGAGGTACCGGCTGGGCGGGCGGTGCCACCGGGGGCGATCGTCACCAGCCAAGCCCAAGCCGATCGCCTGCCCTTGGTCAGCGAAGCCGAAACCGCCCTGGCTCGGTACATTACCACGGGGTTGTTGGGGCCGGGCGCTCCCCCTGCGGCTACGTTTGCGCCTGAATTTTTGGAGGTTTCGCGTTCGGGTTCGCCGGACGCACTTCCCACACCACCGATCGCACCATCACCGAAAACAGCATCTGTTATGGCGACTACTATGGCTACCACACAAGTATCGGTCGAGGACGTTGTCCGGCAGTACCTTTCCCAGGGCTACCGGATTGGCGTGGAATATGCAGACGAGCGGCGCTACCGCATTGGTTCTTGGCACAGTTGCACGACCGTTGCGGCTCCCAGTGAACGGGAAGCCTTGGCCGCCGTGGGCGCCTGTGCCGCCGAGCACCCGGGGTGTTACGTGCGGGTGTTTGGCGTGGATGCTTCATCCAAGCGCCGGGTGGGCGAGGCAATTGTGCAGCGGCCCCAAGCCCCTTTTGCGCCGGGTCAAGCCGTAACGGGCAGTCGTGCCGTGGCCCCTGGGAACGCAGGCGGGACGGGCACAGCCTTGGGGGGCGGTCGGATCGCACCGGCGGCCCTGACCCACATCCGGCAGTGGTTGACGGCGGGCTATAAATTGGGTACGGAACATGCCGATGAGCGGCGGTTTCGCACCAGCTCCTGGCACAGTTGTGCGCCCATTGCGGCCACCAGCGAAGCCGGGGCGATCGCCGCGTTGGAAGCCTGTCTGACGGAGCATCAAGGGGAATACGTGCGGTTGTTTGGCATCGATCCAAAGGGCAGACGGCGGGTAGCCGAAGTGATGTTGCAACGCCCCGGGGATGGCCCGGTCAGCGCCGCAGCAGCAACCCCAGCCGCTTCGGCACCGGTGGGCGGCGGGATGGCGACGGCGGCCATCGAAACGGTGCGGCAGTTGTTGGCGGCGGGCCACAAAATCACGGCGGAACACGCGGACGAGCGGCGGTTTCGCACCAGCTC